>DXJM01000031.1 GCA_019057355.1 Promethearchaeota archaeon
ATATTATATTAGAATTAATATTTTACTTTATAAACTTTTATAAACATAATGTATTGAATCGATATTTTAAATCTAAAAAATTGCTTATTAGGTAAGACTAAAATTTAAATACTGAGAATCACTATAATTTCTTAGAAAATAAAGAAAAAAAAAGTGAATTTTATGTTAGATACAAAGCTCAAAATTAAAAAACTAGACCTTATCGAAGAACAAGGTACATCCTTAATTGAATGTTTTTTATCTGAGTGCGCTAACAATGAAGAAATTACGATCGTTAGTGTAAATACTGGACCTAAAGCAAAAAATCGGCTTGCCAATCTAGGAATTGTGCCTGGAGAAAAAATTATCAAAAAAAAGGCAGCTCCATTTAAAGGACCGATTGAAATATTTGTTAAGGGGTCATCTCTGGTGTTAGGAAGGGGCTTAGCTACAAATATCATTGTAAAGTGCAATAACAGGTGTAATTTCTAATTGGTAATATTTATTTATCTCCTATTTTTAATTTTTACAAATTAATTATTACTTTGATAACTATTAGTGTTTAAATGATGAATTGCAACGTTGATAAAAAGAAAAAAAAATCTAGGCATCATCGAACAGAGAGAATAAGGAGATCTCTTGAAACTAAAAAAATTCAGAAAAATGATGGGACTTTCAAAAAAACGATTAATATAGCTCTAGCCGGTAATCCAAATGTAGGAAAATCTGTTATTTTCAACCAACTTACGGGATTATCACAGACAATAGGCAACTGGCCTGGAAAGACTGTTGAAAGAATGGAGGGGCATTTAACTTTTTTGGGATATAAATTTAATATAGTTGATCTACCAGGGATTTATTCTCTTTCGACATTTTCGCTTGAAGAAATCGTTAGTAGGGAATTTGTGGTATCTGAAGAAGTTGATGTAATAATAAACGTGATTGATGCGACTAATTTAGAGAGAAATTTATTTTTCACGTTTCAGCTCCTTGAATTGAAGGTACCAATGATCATTGCTTTAAATCAGATGGACCTGATGAGAAAGAGAAATATTGACCTTAATTTAAAAGAATTAGAAGAAGCTCTTAAATTTAGCGTTCTACCTGTTGTAGCGGTTCATGGTTTAGGTGTTCATGAACTTCTAGAAGAGGCAATTGAAATGGTCGTGTTTCAACATCCACACTATCATCATGGTCATGCAAGATCCGAAAGGAGATTCCACCACTCTTATAAATATAATCGAACGGAACACGTGCATGATAGGAAGGAAGAAGTAATTAAAAAAGAATTTAAGTTCCCTAAGATAGAGGAAACAATTTCATATGGAAAAGAGGTTGAGGAGAAGGTTGAAATAATCCAAAAGAAAATAATAGATCATGAAGAGTTTCTTTACAGATATAAATATCCCTCGAGATTTTTAGCTATAAAAATTTTAGAAAATGATGAAGAAATAAACAAGCTATTCGAACAAAATGAACTTACAAAACAACTTCTCATTGATGCAGAAAAGATGAGAAAAGAACTGGAAACTCTTCATGGAGAAGATATTAATACCATTATCAGTTCAGAAATTTATAATAATATAAATAAAGTTGTTAAAAAAGCCTTGAAAGTGACTTCTATGACTAAAAAGAATTTGCTAGCGGATAAATTAGACCATATAACCACGCATTCTATATGGGGGTATTTCATATTAGCTTTAGTTATTTTTGGTATTTATTATTTTACATTTACGGTAGGAGATTTTTTCGGTGGATTGCTTGATGAGGTGTTTGATATTTGGAGTGATCAGATATATCAATTCCTCGGAGAAGATTCCCTCGGAGTGAAAATTTTCTGGAATGGCGGTATGGGAGGGTTAATCGGAGCAGTTAGTGGGGTGTTAGTATATGTAGTTCCTTTTTTCTTAATCATAGAAATCCTTCAAGATTCGGGTTACCTACCTAGAGCAGCATTTCTAATGGATCGAGTAATGCATGTTGTCGGTGTCCACGGAAAAACAATTATCCCCATGATATTGGGATTTGGATGTAACGTCCCTGCATGTGCAGGTTGTAGAATAATGGAAACAGAAAGAGAAAAAAAAATTTCAATTGCTTTAACTTCACTAATTCCTTGTGCTGCTGTGATGACTGTGGTAATGGGATTAATTGGGCGTTATCTAGGAGTGGGATGGGTTATTTTCCTCTTTTTAATAAATTTCACGGTGATATTATTTGTTGGAAAGATCTTAAATAAATTAATGCCCGGGCAATGCACGGAATTAATAATGGAAATGCATGAATATAGACTGCCTAATTATGAAGTAATATTCAAGCAAACATGGGCTAGAACGAGAGAATTTGTTTATAAAGCTCTACCTATTATTATGGTATTGGCGATTGTCATGGAAATATTAGTGATTTTTAATGTTTTAGATCCAATTAATTTAGTACTCTCGCCTATTACAGTAGTTTGGTTAGGTCTTCCTCTTGTTACAGGTGTCTTTTTGATATATGGAATATTACGTAAAGAATTAACCTTAGTTCTATTAGTTCTTTTTGCTGAAAGTACAGGGTCATTGCTTACTCAATTAATGACTCCCGTTCAGATGATTGTTTTTAGTTTAGTTACTATGCTATACGTTCCTTGCTTTGCTACAATAGTTATCATAGCTCAACAAACAAATTGGAAATATGCTTTACAGATCGCTTTTTTAGAGATTTCCTTAGCCCTTCTTATAGGTGGTATTTTAAATTGGGTTTTAATACTCCTTCCAATCTTTTAAAACATTGCTTTTTTTCCAATAAAATCTCAAACATTTAAATTCTTTTTTTAATAATCTTACTCATTAGCAAACATTTTTTTTAAATAATAAAAAAAATGCGTGTAAGAATTACAACACCTTGTAGGATCCATTTATCTTTAATTGACGAAAATGGGTACACCGGCAGAATTGACGGTGGAATTGGTCTCATGTTAGATCAACCTAATGTGGTTTTTGAAGCATCCAATTCTGCCGAGGAGTTTCAGATTGAATGCAACCATTATTATAGAGAGTCAATAGATATAATAAATGAAAAAGCTTCCAAGATATTCAAAGAATTTAACATTAGTAACAGAAATTTTCACTTCAACCTTCAAAGATATTATCCCAGTCATATTGGTTTGGGTTCTAAGACACAATTAAGCCTGGCAATTGCTACAGCAATTGCTAAATTGAAAAACATAGATGTTTCAACTCAGAGTTTGACAAAATTAGTTGAGAGAGGTGGAACTTCAGGGATTGGATGGAGAGGTTTTGAAACGGGAGGTTTTATATTAGATGCAGGTCATGAATTTGGAGCAGGAAAACAAAAAGAAACATATTTACCTTCTAGCTCTTCGGGTCATGTTGATCCGGCATTAACCATCTTTAGATATCCCATTCCTGAAAATTGGCGTTTTATCATTGTAATTCCCAACGTGAAGAAAGGTGCATATGGTGATGAAGAACTTTCCATCTTTCAAAAATATTCACCAATCCCGAGGGAAGAAGTAAATGAAGTGTCACACCAGATATTAATGAAAGTTATTCCTGGAATCTTAAAAAATGATCTTGCAATGTTTGGTGAGGGAATAAAAAGAATTCAAAGTATTGGATTTAAAAAAATCGAAATTGCTCTTCAAAATGATGTGGTAAAGGGACTATTGAAGTTCTTCGAAGAAAAAGGTGTTAAAGCTTATGCTATGTCTTCATTTGGACCAGGGGTTGTTGCGATCACAGAATCTGATGCTGATGCTCAAAAATTGAAGCAAGATTTACACGCATTCCCTGCACCAGAGGGCGGTCATATCTATATCAGCAAACCAAACAATTCTGGTGCTAAGATAGAAATTATTGAATGTGATTAAATGACTAAAGAAAACATTTGGTTTTCACCAGATTTGACCCAAAGAGAAAGAGCGTGTTTTGAAACAGGTATTAAGTTAGGAGCATTATACCATATTCTCTGTGGCATGCCTATCTCCTCCCAAGAACATGTTATACACGCTATAGAACGTGGAATTGAAGCATCTATTTCCTGTCAGCCACATGTAAAGTCTGTAAAATTAAATCTTAACCGATCATTTATCAAGGGTCATAAGAAGACACCATATGATTACGATGAAATAACAGGAAAAATTATTCGAGCTGAACTCATCCTAAAATATGAAGATGTTGAGATTATCGCTAGAATTGATTGGATTGAAGAAATGAGCTATCCTTTAATGTATATTGATGAAATAAACGAAATTTAACGCTCAGAATGAATAAGGAATTTATAGAATTCCTCAGTCAACTAAAAACTTGATATATTGTAAAATCAAATCCCTTGCTTGTAATGCTTTTTTATTCTTACCAAACCTATGTATATCATCGAGATTTTCTATTATTTTTGAATAAATCGTGTTTATCAAGGATGTTTCATTATTTGCTTTAGCAATTTTTAATCGGGTTGTCAATATTATTGATTCCAATGCCAAATTTTCAGCTCTATTAAATAATTTATGAGATTCTTTAAACTTTTGTGCTGCTATGACATGTAGTTTAAATCGTGTAATTTCTGAAACTCCAAATACATCTTCCTTAATCATTTGCTCTTCAGAAGCGATAATACATGTTAATACAGCCCATGCTTTATTCACATATGGGATTGAAATCGTAGATGAAATCATGTTTTCATTGAATGGATTTTCGAGTTCGATATAATTATAATATTTTTCTAAAAAAGTAATTGATGCTTTTGTACATTTAAGAGCAGCTAATGCATAAAGACTTACATCTTCTACAAAATTAAGGGCGATAATTCCCGTGGATTTTAAATTACTAAGTGTTTTTGTATTTGAGAATGCTCTTATTTCAATGAGGTTATTTTCAATTAATCTAATGCCTAAGCATGAGGTATTTGGATTCATTTCTTCTTCACTAAAGAAAGTTGTAGCTAATATCTCGTACAAGTTATCCTTTTTTAATCCAAAATCTTGAGGTTTAAAATTCATTAACATCATGCTATTTATTTTAAAATTGAATATTTTTTCATTTTTAAAATTAATCTTCAACATACATTTTAGACCATAGATACAATAAATTGAAACTTATCCCCGTTAATAACCCATGAATTAAGAAAGCTATTTTTTTTCCTTATTTTCCACAATCGTTCAATATTCAAGATTCCATCACGGAGATGAGTCAAAAGACTTATATCTGAGGGAAATTGTTCGTGAGAAGGGTATATGAAATTTAAATCATTATTATATTGGATTTTTATGAGCTTTAAAAGACTTGATACGATTATCGGAAAATCTTTCTTTCTTGGTAAAAAATATGCCCCAAAATGGGCTGTATCTCCTGTAAAAAGCTCTCCTTTATTTGTGAATAAAGAAATTGAACCTATAGAATGACCTGGTGTAAAAAGAACCTTAATTTTAAGGTCCCCTAAATCAAACCTGTCTCCTTCTTTAATAAATTTGATCACGGGAGAGGGAGGAATAGAAAAAGAGAATTTTTCATAACGATGCACGATTTTTTTTGAAGAATCTTTTAGGAATGAGAGATTTAAAGGTCTTGTAATTAACCCTGCCTCACGTTCGTGAATATGAACTTCATTAAACTCATGATTTCCTCCAACATGGTCCCAATGAACGTGAGTATTGATCACGATAAGCTTTTTATCTCCTATTAATGAATCAATAGTGGGCTTAATTGGGAAGAGACCACAACCTGTATCGATTAAAAGGGCTGAGCTTGCCCCAATTAATAGGAATAAATTAGTATGTTCCGTGAGAAATCGAGGGTCCACCTCAGATAATTTTTCACGAATTGCGATTAAATGATCATTTATTTTTATGATTTCAAACCAATAATTTTGTTCTTCCATTTTTGACTCTAGTTAATATTGTGTATGAAATTATTATAAAAAAACCTTCTAACTTGATGAAGATAAAAATACCTTGCTATAATTCATTATTCTATCCACTATTCAAGTATTATTTGGATTAAATAAAATATAAAATTAATATTTATAAGGTGTTATACAAAATATAATAAATTTTCATGAATTCACTATATTATCAATTAAATTTGGAATAAATAATCACAGATGCGAGTAATAGGTGTCGATCCGGGTTCAAAATCTTGGGATTTTTACGGATTAGAATTTGGAAAAGAAGGAAAAAAAATAATATTGGACTCGTCTTTAATGTCTAAAGAACTGATTAATGATCCACAAAAAGCATTAAACATAATTAAATCGATAGAGAATATCGATTTGATGGTTGCTCCAAGTGGCTTTGGATTACCTTTAAAAAAAGTAGAAGAATTATCAGAAAAGGATATCTTTTATACTTTACTCAAATTTAAAATAGAAGGGGAGGATCCGCTTTTAGGTCTTGGAGAAGTTCTAAGATTGATAAAGTCGGAAAAAATCCCTGGAATTATCGTTCCAGGGGTGAAACATTTATCAACAGTCCCTAGATATCGAAAAATAAACAAAGTAGATATGGGTACTGCCGATAAGTTATGCACTATTGTAGTAGGTATTAGAGATCAGATGGAACGGTTTAAGTATAAACCTGTAGAAACTAATTTTATAATGATTGAAATTGGATATGGTTTTACAGCAGTACTGGCTGTCGAAAATGGACAAATTATCGACGGTATTGGTGGTTCTAATATAATGGGATTTAGAGCTTGTGGAAGTTTAGATGGAGAACTCGCATACTTGATTAAAAATATTGAAAAAAAAAACATTTACAAGGGAGGTGTAGCTTTTATAGCGGGTTCTTCCGCACTTGGATTGAAGGAAATTACTATTTTAGCAGAAAATGATGATCGGATCAAAACAGCATTTCAAGCATATATCTCAAGCGTGAAAAAGGCCGTCCACGCAATATCATCCTCATTTTCAAGTAAAGAAAAGATTAGTGAAATATTACTCGCCGGAAGGGGTGCTGAAATACCCTATTTGAGGGAAAAAATTGTGGACAATCTTAATAATTTAGCACCAGTAAGGTTGATGAAATCATATAGTCAAATTGCTAAAAGATCTGCTCAAGGAGCAGCATTTATCGCCAATGGATTATTAAATGGTGAATTTGCACCTATTATTGAAAATCTAAAACTCAAAGAGGCATCCGGTTCCATTTTAGATGATATTTTTATTCCTTTTGATAAAGAAAGATTGATGAGTGGTTTCGATTAACATTCTAATCATTACAGGACAAAATAGTTATAATATTATCAAGGAAGTAACCAAATCCATTAAGGCCCATTCAATTGACATCCAAATTGCACCAATATCCGTCTCGGCATTTCTTTCCAAGGAAATAACTCAAAACATATTAGATTCTGTTTTATTGTCCAATTATGAATTAGTTTTAATACCTGGATTCGTTCAATGGGATGCTAAGATATTGGAAGAGAAATTCGCGATCCCTGTCAAGAAAGGTCCTGAATTTGCGTCGGATATACCATTCATATTACAAAATTTAGATAAAATAACTCTCTCAAGCAAAATAGCAGCAAATAAATTGCTTGAAAGTACTGGAAAGCAAAATTATGAAGAAATAATTAAAAATCAATTAACTTTAGCAAAAAAAGAAATTGGTTCCAAAATCTTCTATATAAACAAAAGAAAATCACCTATTATTATTGGTGGGGGGCTTCCACCTCCTATTATTGCTGAAATTGTCAATTGTACCAATAAAAATGATTCAAGCATAATTAAAAAAGCAAGGCACTATATTACTTCTGGTGCAGATATCATTGATATTGGATGCATATCAAATCAACCTAACCCAGAACGTGTAAAAGAAATTATTAAACTTTTAAGGTCTAATTTTAATACGTTAATAAGTGTAGATTCAATGGATTGCAGTGAAATTAAAGCTGCCGCAGGAGAAAATATTGATTTAATCCTTAGTGTAGATGTGGGTAATTATAAAGAATTACTTCATATTCCTAAGACCATTCCAATTGTAATCCTTCCAACAAATATAAAAAATGGATACTTCCCAAAAGAACCAAAAGATCGCGTTGATAATTTACTCTTCTTGACTGGAGAGTTAAAGGAACATGGATTTACAAAATTGATTGCCGATCCATTGTTAGAAACTCCGATATCTCCTGGCATGTGTAACTCGTTAGAATCTTATTATTTATATCGAAAAATGATATCATCTGAGGAATTGAAGAGTTTAGAATTACCACTTTTCTTCGGAATTTCAAACGTCGTCGAATTAATGGATGTTGATTCAATTGGTATTAATGGATTACTAGCAAGCATTGCAATCGAATTGGATGTAGGACTCCTTTTTACTGTCGAGCATAGCTCAAAATTAATGTATGGTGTAAGAGAACTCAAAGAATGCATGAAATTAAGCTATATCTCAAAATATAAAAAAACACCTCCAATTAATTTAGGACTTCAATTTTTTAGAGCAAAAGGTAAGATTAGAGTAGAAATTCCCCTTATTGATAAGAATAATGCTATAAACGTGCCAATCGAAAAAAAAGAATATGAACCTGATGAAAAAGGGTATTTTAAAATTCACGTCGATCATTATTCAAGAAAAATATATGTTCTGTTTTATTCTAAAGATGATAAATTGCTCCAAACATTTATAGGAGAGAATGCCGAAAATCTTAGCAAAATAATTATTGAAATGAAAATTATTGATAATCTCCAGCATGTTAATTATATTGGTCGAGAATTATCAAGAGCAGAGTTTTGCTTGTTTTCCGGAAGATATTACATCCAAGATGAATGAGCTAAACGATAGATTTTTATTAGAGATCGAAATTATTTTTTATTGAATGTAATTATAGTATGCAATAGTGAGGTTAGATGAAAATGAAAGTTGGGATTATTGGTACCGGAAATGTAGGTACCAGTTTGGGTAAAATATGGGCAGAAAACGGTCATGACATATTTTTTGGGTCAAGAGATCTTTAGGTGTGGCAAAATTGGTCAATAAAATTGGATTAAACGTGAAAGGAGGGACATATTACGAGGCAGCTGAACATGGAGAAGTCATTTTATTAGCAATCCCTTGGTCTTCCGTTCAAGATACTATTGGCATTTTAGGAGATCTTAATGGAAAAATCATTATCGATTGCACAAATGCGGTTGCTCCAAAATTAGGAGGATTATTAATAGGATTAACCACCTCTGCAGCAGAAAAAATAGCTGAATGGGCTAAAGGAGCTAATGTTGTGAAAGGGTTCAATGCTTTCGATCCTGAATTCTTAGATGAGATAAAATCGAGAGATCTAAAACCCAGTAATTTCATTTGTGGAGATGATCCTAAAGCTAAATTACTAGTAAGGCAATTAGGACAAGTTATCGGCTATGACGTTGTTGATTGCGGGCCGCTTAAGAATGCTAGATTTCTCGAATCCCTTGCCATGCTTTGGATTGAACTAGCTTACACTCAAGGAATGGGCTCTGGTATCGCTTTTAAGTTATTACATCATAGAAAAATGCCTGAGTAATATTATATTAAATAATTTGAAGTTACATACTAATATTACAATGTGCCATTAAATAGTATGATATTCATATTAGGCGTGGAAACCA
>DXJM01000340.1 GCA_019057355.1 Promethearchaeota archaeon
GTGAATTACATATTAAATGTAATAAAAATATTAAATATTAACATCGTCAAAATTTAACCATACCTCTCATAGAAGATAAACATGATTTCGCCTATATTCCTTATTTAACTAATAACCCAATTAATATTTTAAGAGGGATCATACTCTCGGATTAAGGTTCAAAGGAAAGTGAAGATTTATAAAAAGCGTAGACTAAATTTATTCTATAAAATGATAATTAATATATTTGTGTGCTTCATCAATTTTTAAAGATCTTGTAGAAGAAGTCTTTCTGATATAAAATTTATCGTCAATATAAACGGGTTTTGGGCTTCTTTTAACCTCAACGATACATATATCTTTTCCATCGATGTTATCAAATTTTATTTTCCAAAAATCATTAAAAGCTTCTGTAATATGGCAAGTGATTATTTCTACTAGATGTAATTGAAAACCATCCCGATTTTTTTTTCCCAATGAATTGTAATCATCTTCTAATCCAACGATTTTTCCATCATCACCTATTCCAATCAATAATGTCCCTCCTACTGTATTGAGAAATCCAGATATAGTTTTAACAACACGGTATTCTAATTCTTTATTAGAACAATTTTTTCTTGAATCCCATCTTAATCTCGATTTGAATTCAAGATTATCCCCCTCTCCCGATGAGATTAAATCTTTTATTTGCAATAAATGTTCTTCAATCAAATATGTCATTATTTGAGGATTTTTATTTGATCCCTTGAGCTTATAAAATATGTTTTTAACTTCTTCTTTTATTGAAATATCTATAATATTCTTGTATTTATCTAAAATTCCTAAAATTAAGTCAGTGCAATCAGGAAATTCTGCAAATTTTTTTAATACTGCATTTCTTTTATTATTATCTTTTAATTCATTATAGTTTTCTGAAAAAAATTTAGCTATATCTACTCTGTTATTATCATTATTAGATAAATTAAAAAATATGAGATAGCGCATTTCATCTTCTATATTTAAGAAATTATTTTTAAAGAAAATCAGAAATCTGATATAAATATCTTCAAGTTCATTCGAAGCGAAGGTGAGATCAGATTGTTTTAATTTTGAGAATATCATTAATAGGTCATTTCTTGAAATAATTGATAAATCTTCAAAATTATTTTCAAAAAAATTAAAAAGAATCAATCCTGTATTATTTTTCTTTGAATTTAAAAGGGTTTTTATAATGATTTTTCGCATACTATATAAAAATCTAGATGAAAATCTTTCTTTTTGAAAATCTATAAAATCAATAATCTCTTCTACAGAATTATCTTTCTTAGCTAAGTTCTTAAAGAGGATATTCCGATAACATGGAGGAAAAACTTGAAAATTATTTATTAGTAAGTTTGCTATGATAGCAGAAGCATCATTAAAGCTTGCTAGCTTTTTCATTAAAATTTTTCTGTTCTTTAAAGAAATCTCAAAATAATGTGTACTTAAAAAATTAGCTAATTTTAATGAGATATCTTCCGAAATAACAATTCTATCTATTAGATATTCTCTTAAAAATTCACTAAATTCACTAAAATTTTGTTCTATATAATTAATTATCTCATTTGAACTAGATTGTAAATCAATTAAAATATAAATTATACAAATAATTTTTTGAACATTTTTTTGATAATGTTCTAATATAACTTCCATAATATGAGCTCCTGCTCTTTCATAGTTCGCTAATTTGAATAACATTAAAATCTTGAAATCTTTCGAAAAATTTTCAAAATTAAAAAGGCTGTTTAGATATACTCTTTAAAAAAATCTCATTTATTATAAATTTTCAGGCATCGCGGTTATTTGTACCCTTCCATTTGTATCTTCTGGATATCACATGCCTTTATAGGGCCGGAATACAAGTAATATCTAAATAATACGAAAATGTGGTGAACGAAAACACGATACAATCGAACGAAAATCGTCAAGGAGAACGCTCTGGAACGCTGAGCTTTCTCCAAGAAGTAATAGAAAAGGTTAAAAAAACCATTCCTAAAAGCTACGATTCTATTGCAGAGTTTTTAGCAATTTCGCGCCCGATCGTCGAGATGACGCTGATGAATTGCGGGGATTGGACCGATCAAATGGAACAGAAAGGTCCGGGAAAGCCCGCGTTCTCTCACACGAGCTTGATGCTAATTCACGTGTTGTGCAAGATGCGAAACGTCAGCTATCGGCAAATCGAACGGGAACTAACGGCTCACCCGTCGTGGTTGAAAGCATTGCAGCTACCCGGGTGCCCCTCTCATTCAACGCTAAGCGCGTTCAGAAGCGAAAAAGGAGAACCATTCTTTAAAGATTTTTTTGATAAAGTAACCGATTTACTGCATCGCTATCAATTGGTCAATCCCGAAGAGGTTATCGTCGATTCTGCCCCGATCCTTGCTTCCATGAACTTTGCGCGGGCAAACACGACGCCCAAAATTAATCTCGATCGCGTGAAAGAATTCTTTACGCGCGTGGACGTGAGTCCTGCCACGCGCTCTCTCACTATTGGTCGTAAGGGAAAATACGGTCTGGAGGCAATTATTAGGTTTTTCGTGTTTGAAAAGTTAGGGGGTTTTCTTTCCACTTCGCAAGCTCTTAAATTCGTGGAAGACAACCCCGAGATTGCGAAGATCCTCGGGTTTGAGAAGGATCAAATTCCTTCGCAGCCCGTACTCTCGTATTTTGTAAAGGCACACGGTCCGATTCCCTCCCTGTTAAGACCGGTGGTGGACGCCGTTACGGAGTTTTTCGAGGACTGTGAGGCGACTCCGGAAGATACGGACATCGATTTTTTTTTCTGGAGTTTTTAAAGACGGGCCTTTAGGAGCAGATCCCGACGCTCGAATCGGGTATTGCGCGGCAAAAAAATTAGCGTACGTGGGATATAAAATTCACCTGCTCTGCACGGTGAAGGACATGACGGTCCTCAATTTTATCGTCACTCCTGCCAACGTTCACGACAGTAAGATGTTCGTCCCCCTCTTTTCTACTTCTAAGAACGCCTCCTTTTTTTCCACCATCCGTGCGGTTTATGGAGATAACGCGTACGATTCTGAACAAAACAGATCGTTCTTGGAAAACGACCGCCTGAAGGCGTTATTTCACTCAAAAGACGAGACGGGAAAAGTTCCCAAGAAACCGAAGAGTGCAAGAAGAAAAAGCAAAAAACGCTCGAGGATCGAAGTGCTCTTCGGCATTTCCCACGAGAACCTTGGGTTCGGAAGCGTGAAAGTCCGAAGACTTCCGAACGTGAAAATAGATACGGCAATTATTTTCTCGGGATGGAATCTTGGAAGTTTATATTCGTATTTCGTGGATAGAATCGAAGATCGCATTAGCCTGAAAAAATTGCTTTACAAAAAATAGAAAAAAGGTGATTCAATTATTATCTAAACAGCCTTTTAAATTTAAAAATAGAAAGGAAATTTACTGTATTATATATTGTTTTTGACACAATAGATACCAAACTAAATGAGATTAAGGAAGATCAGCAATACTTCTCCAAATTAGAGGAGCTCAATAAGATAGCTTTAAGTATAAGAGAAAATCTTTCAGAATCGTTAGGAATTTCAATCGTTAAACGATTATCCTCGAGTTTTTTTCTCCCTGAAAAATTAAAAAATAAATTTCGTCAAACGATAGAAAACAAAAAATCCAAACCATATATTAAAAATCAAACTAATAAATCATTCCATCAAAATTACTTGACTTTTCCCTTTATGTTCGAGTTTCAGACTTACTTGAATATCGATTTTAGAACTGAATTCCTTAAAATAATCAACGATTCTTATAGATGGGCTAATAAAATCGATAGAAAAATAAATTTATTACATGTAGAATATAATTTTTGTGAGCTCCATCCAATTTCATCCGAAGAAATAACTAAAGGAAAAATAGCGAATATAATTTCTCGAGCTTTTTTAACTCATATTCTTGCTTTATACAAAGGAAATATTGACTGTATTACAAAATTCCGAAAAAATATTGAACTTATTTCAAGAAAACTAACTAATCTTTCAACTAATATACTAAAAGAGTTCAATGACCTATTGAGTGAATTAAAAATAGTTTTATTTGAAGAAGATCCGCTAATATTTATAAAAGTTTTTGATAATTTCATAATATATGAAGATAATATTGATAATCCAGACATTACAATGGAAGTATTTGGATTTGAAAATGATGTAAAACCATTAACAATAAAATATAACCTTTTAGGAGATAAAATTATAGAAATTCAAAAAGAAATAAAGGATATACTTTTATACAAGGGCAGTAGAGTATCTTTACTTACGAAAGCTGAATTAAAAGACATAATTAAGAAAATAAAAGAAGATCAAGACTTACAGGATTTATTTACTAAAACCCTTGAAGAAGTAAAAAATGAAAATCAAACTTTTTTGGATGCATTTAAAAAAGTGCTAAAAACAAGAAATTATATATACCTGGAGCCTATGAATAAAAGCGGAGGTTGGGCTGAACTTCATTATGTATATAGTTCAGAACAAAAGATTGTTAGAGCCGCTAAACTCTACACCAAGATGTCTATTCCTGAAACAATGTTTAACTCAGATGCGAAAAAGTTAATGGAGATAGAACATGAAAATGTCGTTAAAGTAATTGATAAGGGTAATTTTGATCTAAACGATGAAAAAATATTCTTCTTAATACTTGAACTTGTAAGAGGTCAAAATTTTGAAGAAATCGATCCTCGAATTTTTTTAGAAAGACCATATAATGAGAGATTAAAATATTTCATCCAAGTTCTTGATGGAATCAATGAATTTAGAAAGAATTTCAAGTTACATCGAGATTTAGATCCAAGTAACATTATGATTTCAGAAGAGGATATAAACAAGGTTAGAACAATAAAAATAATTGACCCAGGTTCTTCAAGATACTATTATGAACCTGGACATGAAGATATAGATTTATACTTAATAAAAGAAGGTATTGTAAATTTGTTCTTAAAACCCGATGAATTAAAAAAGATAAACGAAAAAGTAAAATTGAAGGAATTATAATTTCCTGTTTTTAGGGATATATTTAAAAATCTATATAATGATGAAGAGCAGAAAAATATTCTTGAAGATTTTAATAATGATGACGAAGTTGATATTAATATTCATATTGAACAATTAGATGAAGAATTGGAAGATATTTATGAAGAAATTCACTCATTAGACCAAAATCGAAAACATTTATTCTTTACTTTTATAGCTTTACCTGTTAAATTAGATCCTGATGGATTTAACTTTAAAGATGAAAATACGATTATAAAGTTAAAAAATATATCTAATAATGTGATATATAGAAGTCCATATGGGGGAATTCCTAGTTTCGATAATTTATTGAGAGAATTTACTTATCAAGGGAATTATTATCAAGCAGATTATCTAGTTAATTCTGATTTATTATTTAATTTTTGTAGAACAAAAATACATCAAAAAGGAATTATTTCTATAACTATTTCTATAGATGCAGCTTCATTAGAAGCTATAAGAAGTTCAATATTTTTCTTGAGAGATGATAAAAAACTATTAAATTCTCTATGTGTAAATACAAATCTTTTAGCATATCTAATATTAATGTGGTTAAAGCTGATGAAGTCCGTTTTTTCTATAAATAATTTTCAAGGTAGAATTAAATCAATAGTAAATTTATATTCCGGATGGGATCTTTCATTAGTAGGTAATAGAAGAGTATTTCTTGGTAATATAATCAATCCAAAGTCTATAATTGATATAAATTTGGATGAATTTGAGGATAGTAATCAAATATTTAATATTCTTCAATTAATTATTAAGGAACTCCTAAGATTTTTTAATATTGATATCGATAGATTTCAGGAAGGATATGAATTATTTGAAGAGACTATAAAAGAATATTTTGATCCAATATTTAGAAAAAAACCAAAATAAACATTGAATTGAAATATTGGAGAAATAAAATTTCCATTGATAAAAATCTTCCTTAGAAAGAATCATATTTTATAATGAATAAATAATCTCTCTGAATGAAAAGGAAAGTTGATATTTTAAAAAATAAATGATTTAAGAAATTTGTTTTTCATCCCATAATTTAGCTATGCCTTGTTGTACTAATTTATCCGCTTGTTCTTGAGTAATATCATCAGGAACTGTTTTAAAGTCTAAAAAAGTTGATACTCCTTTTTCATTTTTTTCCGTGAATACGATTTTATAAATTTTCTTTTTATTCATATTTCGGTATAACCTCTTCAAAATATTGATTTATTAAAGGTAGATTACCCATATAAGAGGGAAAAAAAATTTAAACACTATTGAGAATATTTAATATGAATTCCTTCGTTCCTAAAAAAGGTTCTCATAATTCTGTAAAAATTATTCTCATTTACTATAGTTAATATGGATTTTAATAAATCTAATGATGATATCTGTTCTTCCTTGAAATCGTTCCAAACGCCATGGATTTCTTTCCATTCTTCAATAGCAAATGTTTGTTCAAAATAATTTTCTATTTTAATTTTGAATTCTGAATCTTTATTGAGTGTATCAAAAAAAGCTAGTGCATGCTTGAATGTTTTTTTTATATACTCATCATCGCTAATAAAAATATCTTGATATTTTTGGAAATTATCTATAATAAAGAAATTTTCAAAAAATACTATGAGTTTTTCTATCA
>DXJM01000341.1 GCA_019057355.1 Promethearchaeota archaeon
ATCGAATGAAGGACAACAATCTTAATATTTTATGAGATCAATTCTATAATTATTTGATACGATAATAATAAAAAGTAAGAACCCAAAAATCCTATTTCTCTTTGTTGAAGAGATTATTTTTTTTTTTAATCAAGAAAGGAAAGATTTTATCGTATAGAAGGTAAAGGTATGGTGCTCCTTGATTGAACAAGAAAAATATCTCATAAAACAAAAATCCAATATTAATTGGACGTATTCCCGCAAGAAATAAAGGAAATTCCATGAAAAATGACTCCGTACATCCAATAATAAATACATATAGGATGATTTTTGGATTTTTGCTTTTAAATTTATTAGTTCCATAAATTAGGGCCAATATTGCATATCCAATGAAAACATTTGCGATCCATGCTACTAATTGAGTATCCATGTGGCGTACAGTGCGTACGGGCAAGTCGTAAATAGGAAAAATGAGTGAAATCCAGGGTAATATCAACCAAAAACCGAAAAAAAGACACGTAAAAAGGAATATTTCCTTTCTATCCGTTTTTTCAAAGTTTTCAAACATGATCCATAACCACGTGAATGCGTATAAAGAATAAGAGATGGTCATCATAAAATCTGCTCCTAATTTCAATAAATTTATGAAAATGTTCGGATCAAAAGGATGTTGCACGGCAATTTCATCAAACCAATATTCTCTGATGAATGTTGTTCCCCAAGGGGAATTCCACCACCAGATTGCGTCTATGATATAAACAAGGATGCTAAAAATAATACTTGCTTTAAGTGCTTTCCATTTTTTATATTTAATGACAAAAATTAACCATATTCCCAGGAGAACGGCATCTATAAAAATATAGTCATACTGAAAAATTCTCTCAACGTCTAAGAGACCCATAATAAATATATAAAACGAGTATTATTTTGAATTTTTGCTTGCTTTTATTCGCAATAAAAGGATCAAATTTAAGTCAAAATTAAGCATCTAATCCTATATTAATAAACTAAAAGGCAAATATTTAAGTAAAACCTATACAATACTTTTTTTAGTATAGAATTATGTAATAAATAAGGGAAATAAGGGTATTTTTAGAGTGCTTAGTTCAATCTAGTTCATGATGGTTGTAAAAATGGTTCAAGAAATAATGATATTAAATAAGGCAGGAATTGCGGTTTTTTATCATAACTTTATTGATCGCAAAACAAATGATATTCAGTTGGTAGCGAGTTATTTTGCTCTCCTTTGTCGCTACACACGAAAGAATTTGAAGCTAAACTTAAAATCATTTACACTGCAAGATCGAAAATTTTTTTTTTATTCTCATAAATCAGGATTGCATGTTGTTTTTATTTGCGAAATTAAATCCTATAATGACAATATTTTTAACTATTTAGGAGACATTATTATTAAAAAATTTTTAAAGCTGTATAAGAAACAATTAAACAATTTTAACGGAGAGATCTCCTTGTTTAAACCTTTTTCCAAGGTATTAGAGCATACTATTAACCCAAAATTCATTGATATAAACGCAATAGCTGCCACGGATTTTTAATATTATTATAGTATGAGATACTAAAAAAGCATTCTGAAGAATGACATTGCGGGGATCCCCGTGATTAAAAGAATTATAAGAAGTCCAAGAGATTGCTTTCTTCTTCTTTTTTTTATTTCACATTTAGGGCATGACTCCAGTTCATCATCGAATTCCGTTCCACATTGTTCGCACGCTTTCAAAAATAATTCACGAATAGATAATTTCAAGATAAACATTTTGTATTGATAAAAGGAATAAATCTACTAAAAGAGAAAATGTAATATCTTTTTTTTTAACATGTCAAATTAAAAAAAAAAATACTCTAAGCTTCAGTCAAGATTATTATTTTCCCTCCTGCTGCTTGAACCTTCTCAATTGCCTGTTTTGAAGCTTTTTTGACATGTATATTTATTTTTTTCTGAATTTCTCCGCGACCCAAGATTTTTTGGATGTTTATATCATTTAGATTTATGGAATAGGTATTTCCAGATTTAGTTGCTTTTTTTTTTTGAACGAGATCATCTATTTTGATATCCAAATCCTTAATGTTGATTGCATTAGTTTTGTAAATACGAACCATGTCTTGAGGTCGCTTAAACCCTCTAGCTCCTAGTTTCCAATTTGGATCAGGAAAACCGAGTTCTTTTTGTTTTAGATAGTAAGAATACATGCTCTTGTTCCATTGAGTTGTTGTTCCCCTCCCGGCTCGCTGTCCTGTCTTTCGGTGTTGTCCAACCCTTCCATAACCACACACTCGAGAGCCTCTCATTTTTCGAATTCTTTTAGGATATTTTCTCATGATACACATACCTCATTATTAAATCATTTTATGAATTATATCATTGATATACTCTCCAACATTTCCCAAGACTCCGCCTTCACCAAAATGTTTTTTCACAGTTCCCCGATGTCCTCCTCTAGGGGGATGGAGTCGGAATACGGGCTTAATCTTGTAAATATCTTTTTCTCTATATTGAATTTCCCCTTTTAATAATGCGTTACAAAATTCTTTCATTGATTTATATTTAGTCAATTTTTTAATATATTCTTCGGTAAGTGGTTCATTGCCTTCAACTTTTCCTCTTGCTCTTAAAAGCCTGACTAGTGTTTTTTCATTTATTTCTCCAAATGCTATATAGTCCTTACATTTATTCATCATTCCCATGTAACTTTTTTCGCTCCAAATGAGAACACCATGATTAACCTTGTGCATTCTTAGCATGCTCAAGGTGTCTGAAATTTTTCCATTCATTCCTGGTGCACCTCTAATTCTTACGGCGAAATATAATTGGGGCATGAATTCAGCATTGTTGTGTTTTACCTTATTTTTAGCCATTATCATCTAACCACCTTTTTTCTATACATTAAAATTATATTTATGTGCATTTTTTAAAGCATCAAATGTTGCTTTTACAAGATTTTCACTCGTTCGTGTATCTCCAAAAGTCTTACTCCAAATATCTTCAATACCGCATAATTTTAGCACTTGTTTTACCTTATCAGCACATGCTAGTCCTACTCCCGCAGGTGCTGGAATGAGTTTGATTCTCACACTTCCACACTTGCCTTCTACTTTGTATGGGATACTATGATTTCCACCACATCCACATTCCTTGCTTCCACATCCTCGCAAAACGGGAATAACAGATAATTTTGCCTTGTCGATTGCTTTTCTAATTGCAGGACCTACTTCTCTGCTCTTTCTAGCACTTACCCCGATGAACCCCTCAGAGCCTACCAAAACAACCGCTTTGAATTTCGATCTTTGACCACTGGCAGTCATTTGTTGTACCATTTTAATTGTTGCAACATCTTCGGCTAATTGTGGTAAGAGAATATCAATAATCTCCTTTTCCTTAACAATTAAATTATTTTGAAATATTTTATCTAATGTAATCAATCCTTGTTGAACTAAATCACCAAGTTTTGTTCTCGGTATCCATTCCATTTCTGGTTTTCTATTTCGACTCATATTAATCACGTAATTACTCTTAAGCTTTACTTTCTATTGATTTTAGCGTACTTGAAATATTTTGACTAATTTTTAAGGGATTAACTTTGTTTTTTATATATCCTGAGAATTTTAATTGGTAACTATCAGGTTCATCCTTTTTCAAAGTAGCACTATAATTTTCTATATGTTTTCCATTAATTTGATTTTCTAGAATTTCAGGAAAGAATTCCTCTCTATGGGGAATGTTAATTCCGCTATCAATTATTCCCTTGCAAGCGGCAAGAACTCTAAATTTATGATAAAAAATACCTAAATCAAAAATTGCTTCAGAGACATTTTTCTTCATTGCCCTCTTGCCTGCTAAATACCCCGTTAAATATGCAGCGGGAATGTTGCCTGAATTAGCAAGCCATCCATATTTTGAGTTTAATTCTTTTGAAAAGGCAGATATTAAAACTTTATCCCCTCCCATCTTAGATTCTATTATTTGAACTTTAATGTGATTGTTTGAGGCTCTAATTATCACTCTTAATTTTCCTGATTTAATCAATTTCAATCTCCTGTGATAATTCGTTTTCGCATCTGCTCTTCTTCGAAGGGGTCTTTTATATCTTGGTCCTTTTGCCACTTTTATCTTCCTCTTCGTAATAATTCTTTTTCTTTAATATGTCGATTCATTTGAGCAACGCTATTGAACATTCCACCCTTGGCGTTTTTATACAATTTTCGATAGGTTGCTGTCGTGATTACTTTTCTATCCCTTAGTTTCTTTAATTCCCTTCTTTGTGGTCGAATGCGTTTCATCCATGCTTCCTTCTTTGGTGTTCGGGCGCCTTTTTTCCCTTTTCTCTTTCCTAAACCTCTTGCTCGTCCCTTCTTTTTCCTTTCATGGCGAATATTTTTTCTTGTCTTGCTTATACCTTGCTTATATTTTTTTTGGATGGCCCCTTCCTTGATTAAATTTCGAACATCTTCCCGTGTAATTGCCATTTTAATATCCTCTATCATATAGGGATCAAAATAAACACGGTTTTCACCACATTTTAGTAATTCGGCGGCCAACCTTTTTTGAGCACTTATATTCATTAATAATCACGAGTTTTAATTTTGTTTATATTTTAATCTTCAATATCAACAGAAGTATCCAATAATGCTTCTAGTTTTTCCATTTCCTTATGGGAGATTCCAACATTTAAAACTTTAAAACCTCTTCTTCTCGCGTAATCGATCAAAGCTATACGCTTTTTACCACCAATTTTACTTGCAATCTTTACTGCTTGATTTTTTTTGTTTAAACCTTCAAAATCATTAACGGTCTCAACAGTAACCTCTTCATATCCTGAAGGATGTAACCCTCTAACCTTCTTAGGACCTCTATATCCTGTTGAAGGGGATTTAACTCCAGTTTTTGTTTTTTTCCTAGTTTGTGAATCAATTCCGATTGCTTTCCTCCATGGATCTTTGACTCTTATCATCCTCCACGACTCTACTCTTCGGAAAGAAGGTCTTTTTTTGTTAATATCCCTTCTAAGTTCCATAAGTCTCTTATCTTGTTTTGGCACTCTTATTCACCTATTTGATTTCCCAGAGGATTTCTTCTCCAAGCATTTTTTTATATATATACACTCCATCTTGAAATACTCGAGGATCTTTTTTACGGATTTTACATGCATTTTTAATATTGGAAGCAATTTGACCCAATATTTCTTTATCAGGTCCTTTTAAAATAAGCTCATCTCCTTTGACTTCGATATCAACGTTATTATTATCAAATTTTATTTTTCTAGGAGCCCGTTCTCCCAGAAAATTTACAACTTGAATCTCATTTTTTTTGATTTCAACATTACAAGGGAAATGAGAATAACATACCATTAAACAATATTTATAATTTGTCTGAACTCCAAGCATTAGATTATTTAATATATTAATAATTGTTTTAGCCAGAGCTAAAGTCTTATTGCGGAGAAAATGAGCAGAAAATACTAATTTATTCCCCATATTGATAATTTTTATTCCACGAATGTGGGAGAAATCTTTCTCAACTTCTCCATTTGGCCCTTTAACTTTGATATGATGATCTTCACTTACAGTTACTTTCACGCCATCAGGAATTTCAAGTTCTTCTTTAAAAAAAGTAGCTTTTACCATTTTTCTTTACCTCTTTCTTTTAATATATATAACACAATGTCATTCCGCCAATATTTTTCACTTTAGCTTCTTCCAGGGTCATGATTCCTTGATTTGTAGTCATAATAATGATCCCCAATCCTGGAGCGGGTAATAACCTTCTTTCAAGCGCTTCAAACTGAGATATTTTATAGTTTAATCTTATTAAGGCTTTACATTCATTAATCTTGCCCAATAATGCTATTTTAAATTTTCCTTGCCTTCCATCGTCGTATCGTTCAAACTCACCAATCTACTTTGCCAGGATGAGTTATCCGAGCATGTAAGCATGTTGTTGAAAGATACGAAGGATGCGCTGTAGCAGTACTGATGCGGGGTTTATGACAACGGATTTTTTTCGTGCATATTCCGCATTTTTTAGCATATTGCAACCATCACTCAAAGTATTTACCATTTGTTTATTGCACCATTTGCGTAATTTTTATTTTTTTATTCTGCAATATTCAGAATAGTGAAAGATTAAATTTTAATTTTGTGAAAAAGGACTTGAAAGAAACAAAAACTTTATATTTTAAATCTTTAAGTCCAAATTTTATTTGTTGATAGAAATATAGATTATTTTTTCAATGTGATTGTGTAATTATCATTCAAAACTAAAGAAAATAGGAAAACTTGGTTAGAGAATATTTAGGAGGGGCTAAAAGGATATATTAATAAGAAAGGAAATCCATTGAAAATCATCTTGGTGTTGTATTAATTGTTATATAGGATTTATAATAACAGAATTATTATTAGAATGGTTGGTCATGCTATAACATATTAAATCCGCTACTTGATATGTTTATCAAATTCGCCTTTCTTCTCACTCAAATCTTCTGAATCCTATATCTGATCCAATTTCATAGAAGCAGCGACGACATAAATACAAACCATATCTTCTTATAAGACCCCTATGTGTATGGCATCGTCTACATTCTCTCTTTCCTTTACCTTGAGTTGTTTTAGATTGCGGCATTTTTTTCAATTATCTAATTATTGTAATTATTCTCTATCCTCTATAAAAATTCTACTTCTAATTTATCGACTATTTTCACACCAAATTTCGTTCTCAAGAAATGTTGGGCTTCAGCACGCGAAACATAATGATGTTTTGGAATGTTTGCCCGCTTAGGTTGTTTTCTAGTTTTTACTCTCATGCCAGGACGGACTATTCGTCCTACAACATCTAAACCAAAAATTCCAAGTTCAGCATCATAATCAATCCCAGGAATTGTGATGTGTTCAACTATTCCAAACCCAAAATTTCCATAATTATCAAAACTTTTTTTCAACATGCGATTGTTGTTTACAATCAACAGCCTTTGGAGTAATTTTTCAGCTTCCTCTTTTCTAATTGTAACTTTAGTCCCTATTGGGCGCCCTATTCTTAAATTAAATTCTTTCACGTTCTTTTTTGAAATTGTTTTAACTGCTTTTCTCCCCGTTATGACTTCTAAAATCATTGCTGCTCTTTCTAATTCTTCTCCTCCAGAGCCTACACCAATATTTAAGACTATTTTTTCAAGAAAAGGTCTTTTCATTGGATTTTTCCATTTTTCCTCGAATTGAAGAGCGTCTTGTTGCATTTTTTTTGTTTTAGCTTTAGTTTGGGCTGACATCATTTAATCATCTATTTTCTCTATTTAATTTTGGGTATAGTTATTTCTGATTTATCTTCTCCAATAACAAAAGTATAATCATAAAGCGTTTCTGTAAGTTCTTTATTTTCGTGTTCAATTGACACGGTGCTTGCTTTAGGTCCAAATCTTTTTGTTATCGACTTTATCTTACCAATTTGCCCGATATTTTTACCATCCATGATAATTGCATGATGTCCTTCTTTAAATTTTATTGTTTTTAAAATCTCTTTTTCGGGTAAAGAGATTTTTAGTACATCCATTTTTGAATATCCCTTACTTTCTTTGGGATTTTTTGGATCTTTAATATTTATTAAAATATTATTTCCATCATGCAAGTTTAATTGAAAGTTTCCTCCCTTGACAGATGTTTTTTTATTGATCCTACACAATTTAAATTCGGTATTTTTTATAGGAATCTCATGCAAGACTAATCCATGATGTGAATCAGGAAGGACTCTATAGTATTTCCCCATTTTTTCAATTGATAAAACATCCATTAAACCTATTGGATAACGGATATCCTTGATAATTTTTTGATCGACTTTAAAATATCCAAGACTAATCAATTTTTTTGATTCACTATAATTATCTCCAAGATGCAGGAGATCTCGAACTACATGCAATAATGGCAAGCAAAATCTGCTTGGATGTGGTCCTGGAGAGGGCTTTATAAAAAAAGTCCCTTGTTTCCTTGCTATTTGCAGATGAGCAGGAGTATTTAATCTTTTTTGGGATTTTGATCCACCATGTCTCGTCATATTATTTCATCTCTCCTCCTTTTATTTTTTCCTTTTTAGGGCCTACTAATTCAGTTTCGATTTTAAAACCTGATTTCCTTTCAATCATTTGAGCTCTATTTGCATCCATCTTTTTTTCCTTGTAAAACTTAGTTATAACTAAATTTGAAACGTGAATTGCAGGAAAAAATTGAGTCCCATCGGTCCTTTCAAATGTTGCTTCCTTTATTTTTGCACGCTGTTTTCTTGTTATTTCTAATACTTCTCCTTCAAAATCTTTAAATTCTCCTCTCGTGATTTTTACTTGGTCACCTACTCTTAGGGGGAGTTTTTTTACCCCATATTCTTCTTGAAGAAAATCAGCAACCCTCGTCGAGTTTAATTTTGAGCGTTGATGCTTTTTAGAATTATATAACGCTTTTCTCTGCTTATTTGGTTTTTTGGATGCCACTTTCATTATTCTTACCTTTTATTTTTATATTATTAAAGATGAAATTGATGCGAGACGTGGAAAAGCTTCTGCAGCTTCACGTGATATTGGACCTCGAATTTCTGTTCCCTTTGGATCCCCTTCTTTTGATACTATTACTCCTGCATTATCTTCAAAACATAATCTTGTTCCATCTAAACGACGAATTATTTGTTTTTGGCGTATCACGACACATTTCAGGATATTGCCTTTCAATTCTGGCCGTCCTTTTTTAATTGAAACAGTAACAACTGAACCGAGACTTGCTTTAGGCAAGCGTCTTTGACGTCCTTTATAATGGTCTACCCCTATAACTTGTGCTATTTTTGCACCTGAATTATCAGCAATGAAAAGTTGAGTTCCATTTTGAACACCATAACTCAACCGCGGTCTTGCTGTCGTCTTTTTTCCGGTCTTGCGCCTTGATCCCATCTATACTTCCTCCATGCTTTTAATCTTGTCTAATACAATAAATGCTTTAATTTTTGAAAGCTTTCGTGATTCTCCTACGATAACTAAATCTCCTAAATTAATGGATTGCATTAAACATTCTGGTAAATGACATGCTAGTCGTGCATTACGACGTTCATATCTTTGATATTTTTTAATAAATTGAACGTAATCTTGTCTAATAATGACAGTATTTCTTGATTTTTTACTTACAACAACACCTTTATTTATTTTTCCTCTAATTCTCGTCGTTCCATGAAAAGGACAATAAATATCATGACATTCTTCTTTATTTTTAGGAGGATTTACTCCAGGAATTCCAATATTTCTACTCATTTTACTTTCTCAACCATTTTTTCTTTTTTAAATTTCTCAATCTATTTTCGGGACGTCCAACAATACTTTCTCCATTTACTTCTAATTCCTTTCCTTCATTAATATTTTCGTCATTGGGAAGAATTATTTTAAATACATGTTCTTTTTTAATAAATTTCTTTCTTGTTCCATTATTGTCAGTTATTAGCATATTTTTGGTCTCATCAATAATGATTCCGACATCAGAAAATTCTTGCTTGCTTGATTTTAATTTAGGTCTTACATAAGCGTGAAATCCAATTAAATCATGATATATCATGTATTTAGCGTTTATTCTCATTTTTTTTCATTCATTACTGTTAATATGCGGGCAATTTGTTTTTTTAATACTTTAGCTTTTGCAGGATTATCAGAAAGACCTCCCCCAGTTTGCATACTATAGAGCATCATGAGTTCTTCTCTTAAATCTTTTAGAGTTCTCTGCCTTTCCCTATTATCCATTTTTCGAACATCTTCAGCAGTTATTAAACCCATTTTTATTTCACTTTAATTAGCTCATTTTATTTTTTACTTTTTTTTCTATTATTTTTCTTGTTATCTTTTACTTCATCAACAACTTCATTTTCATATTTGGGCTCTAAGGATATGTCAGAAATTTCCGTAATATCATCCTCATCAACATCATCAATCAAATCTCTTGCTTCTTTGGTTATTGGTACTTCGATTTCTTCAATTTGTTGACTCTTTTCAACTCTTGTTTTTTCCAAATTCGATGATATTTTTGCTTGAGCAGTTTTTAGAGCTTGATGATTCACCTTTACACCATCACCTTGAACGTAATCTGCGCGCATTACTTTAACAATAACTCCTAATGTACCTGATTTCTGAATGCATTGAGCAACACCCTTATCTACACCATCTTGAGCGGGTTGACCACTTTTAGACATTATTCCTGCTCGAAAAATCTGAGTTCTTGCTCTTTGTGAGGTCACTTTGCCAGAGATGATAATTTCAACACCCCTTGCCAACCCCGAATCCATAACTTTTCGCAATATGTAATACCCCGCTCTTCTATAATGCCTTCCACGATCAAGACTATAAGCAAGTCTCTCGGCCATAATTTGTGCATTAACATCGGGATTCTTTACTTCTTCTACTTCAACCTGTGGGCTTTCAAGTTCATAAACACTACTTAACACATCAGTTATTTCTTGGATTCTTTTTCCACCTTTTCCGATGACTAAGCCAGGTCTACTTGTTTTAAGAGTAATTCGTACCCCTAAAGGAGTTTTTTGTAAATCCACTCCTGCAAATCCGGCACGAACCAATTCAGATCGCAGGTATTCGTTTATCTGCATTAATTTGATTCCTTGTTCGATAAAATGTTTAGCCAGTGGCATATCTTCATTCAATCCTTTTCATATTCAATTTAATCAATTTAATCTTTTTATTTAGCTTGGCATTTCATAAATTACAATTTCTACATGTGATAAATTTTTATACTTAGCTGTTGAACGTCCATGAGCTCTTTGTATATATCGTTTAATAATTCTACCTCGATGAGTAGCGGCATGGATTATTCTACATAACTCAACATCTAAACCCTTGAACTCGCCATTAGATTCTGCCGCCGTGAGAATTTCATAAATCCGTGCTGCAGCCTTCTGGGGATATCTCCCCGCATACCATTGAAATTCCTTTAGATCGTGCCTATGTGCTTGTTTTTTCTTATAACGCCTAAAGGGAACCGATTGCTCTAATCGAATAACCTTTTCTAAAAAATTTTTTGCTTGATCAATTTTCATCCCTTTAATGGCAGCGCAAATTTCTCGTGCATGCTTTGGTTTAATTCTCAAGTCCCTTCCTGATGCTTTTGCAATTCTTTCTGCATCATATTTTTGTTCTATGAAACTATAA
>DXJM01000342.1 GCA_019057355.1 Promethearchaeota archaeon
GCAAATCATTATTAAAAATATATATCAATAAAATTTGAACACTATAGATTAAAATACTTCTAAACCAAGGAAGAAACGTGAATCGGAAAAAAATACAAAAAATTCAAGATGCAAATAAAATTGCTGCGGGGGAAGTTGTCGACAGGCCTGCAAATGTCGTAAAAGAATTAGTCGAGAATTCAATTGATGCTGGAGCCACGGAAATTAAAATTAACATCACCAACGCGGGAAAGACTCTCATCCAAGTAATAGACAATGGAAGTGGCATATCACCGGGAGAAATGGAGCTCGCGTTTGAAAGTCATACAAGCAGCAAGATTTATTGTATTGAGGATTTGAACACTCTTTCAACGTTAGGATTTCGAGGTGAAGCCCTGCATAGCATAGCAGTCGTGAGCCACGTCGAAATAACGTCAAGAACAAGCGATAACGAACTGGGCTATCACATGATACTGGAAGGTGGCAAGTTAATCAGCAAGAAGGAAGTCTCATGTCCAATCGGAACAAATATAAAAGTTAAAAACTTGTTTTTTAACCTCCCAGCAAGACAAAAATTTTTAAAATCGGATTCAACAGAGATTGGACATGTTTCTGACATCATTCAGAGATATTCATTGGCATATCCCGAACTTCATTTCATTTATCAACACAATGAATTAAATCTTCTCAATTGTCCCGCTTCTAATGACTTGTTGACGACCATTTTTCACATATACGGAAAGACCGTGGCCAATTACATGGTTCCAATCAATCATGATGAGGATACTATCTCATTCAGAATCAGAGGTTTTTTAGGTCATCCTGAAATTTCAAAAAAAAGTAGGACCCAATCGAGTTTATTCATGAACAAGCGTTATATTATCAGTGATCTAGTATTTAGAGCCGTGAAGGACGCCTATAAGGGGACTCTCATGATAAACAAGCATCCTTTTTTCGTGTTGCATTTAGAACTCGATCCATCTGTTGTTGATTTTAACGTTCACCCTAAAAAACTCGAAGTACGTTTTGAAAAAGAGGACTACCTCTACAATAAAATATATAACGTTATTCGAGGTTACGTGGAAGAGAATTTCATCAGGCACGAGGGTAAATACTTATCAACAGGGCTCGATGATTTCACTGGCACCAATGCAACAAGTCTTGTTAGATCAGAAAGACCCATAAAGGAATTGAGGGAACGGGGGGTTATGAAAGATGATTCTCATGAGACCAATATGATTGTAGGTGAATTGGCTGACAATAGCGTTCAACTGCACCTAATGGATCAGGACATGCATGATCTTCAATATTCTAAACAAGTCACCGAAACATTAATGAGAGATAAATTTTTACTGTCAAAAAATATTCCCAAGTTAAAACTCATTTCTCAAACGGGGCAATTGAGCAACAAGACCTATATAATTTTGGAAGGATTTAATGAAAACGATGAAGAAGGTATTTACGTGTTGGATCAACATGCAGCATCAGAGCGAATAAATAAAGAATTTTTTTTAAACACGTGCAATGAGGTAAAAAAAAGCCGTCAACAACTCATTTCTCCACTTAAAATTGAAGTAGTGCCAAGCGAGAAATCTTTTTTAGAAGAAAATATTGATGAAATAAAGAAATTAGGTTTTATTTTCGAATCATTTGGAGGAAATACATTCATTCTAAGGGACATTCCGACAATCATGGGTAAAACACCTCCCGTATCCATCATTCAGGATATTATTGCAGATATTTCCCATATCGGACAAGATAAGAGTTTTTCGCAAGTTAAAGAAGAAATTATAAATTATCTTGCTTGTCATGGCAGCATACGAGGGGGAGATGATCTGTCAATAAAAGATATTAGAAAATTGCTTGAAGATTTATCGAATTGTAATGATCCCTTTCATTGTGCTCATGGTCGGCCAACCATGAAATTCATTTCGTTCAAGGAATTAGACAAGTTATTCAAGCGAATTTGATTCCTAATTTCTCCTTAATCCGTTCTCTAAGATAGACCTAAGTGGCAATGCCAAACCTTTAAATTCAATTTCATTTACTTATTAATAAACTATTTACCCTAAATCACAAAAAATTAGGAATGAATTCAAAATTGAGTTCGAATCCAAAAAAAGAAAAGAAAAAGAAAAAAAAATTAGAGGAAGATGCCCCTCAAGAAGAATCAGATCCCAATTCAACAGATACTGAAAAAAAAAAACCTGAGGAAAAAAATGAGATGGTATCTGTTGATGAAAATGAGAGAAAGATTAACGAATTGCAATTAAAAATGCAATATTGCATTGAAAAAGGACAGCTTGAGGATGGCCTCATCATGGCGAGAACTATTATTGAGCTATCTAAACTGGGAGGGAATACCCTTCTCGTGAAAGAGATTGAAAAATCAATGATATCGATGCAGAAACAAATCAAGACCTCCTATAAAAATGTAGATATCGATGAAAAAATTACTACCCTTCAGAAACAAAAGCAAGAACATGATGAAAAAGAGCAATTCGAAGAAGCAATTAACCTATCGGAGAAATTACTCATGATAGCCATCGTTATTGGAAAAAAAAAATGATACAAGAAGAAGAGCATTTCATCGAAGAAATGAACCAAAAGATCAAAAATAGACCCTCAAAAGTTGAAATTATCGATAAAATCGAAAAATTAAGAGGTATAAAGCGAGAACATACCACCAAGCAAGAATATCGAGAAGCTATTGAATTATCTAAAGAAATTATACGGTTTGCCGGCATGGCAGGCGTTAATGAAATCATCGAAGAAGAAGAGGACTCGATCAAGCTGATTGAAAACATTCTCAGTAAAGAGCAATCTGTAATAGAAAACATTGAAGAATATAAAAAATTGAGAAAAGATTATGACATTTTAGTAAAGCATAAAGCGATCAAGCAAGCACATTTACTGATGGAAGAATTCTACGAAAAAAATATCGATAATCCTCAAGTCTTGGCCGATCCCGAAATAGAAAGAGACATTAGGGAAGATAAAAAGCAATGGGTGACATTTAGAGTTGAAAAAGACAAGCAAGATAAAGAAAAATTGGAACAAGAAGGAATTGCCCTTGCACGAAAGAAAATTGTGAAACTAGAAATGGAAAAGGTCAAGTTAGAAGAAGAAAAATCACGATTAAGGAGAGAGTTGTCTAATGTAAAAAGAAAACAAGAATATTCCGAAATAGGTATTGCAAGGGCAGAAATAGAAAAAGAAACATCTCAAATTCAGATAGAAAAAAAAAAATTGGACCTTGAGAAAAAAAAATTGGAAGAATTCAGAGAAAAATGGGAACATGAAAAAAGTGAATTAAAACAAGAAAAAAAGGAAGACGTGGAGATTATAGCTCAATTGGAAAGGGAAAAAGCCGAAATAAAAGAAGCAAGGGAAAAATTGAGCGTAGATATTACTTTATTCATGGAACAGAAAGAAGACTTGAAAACAAAAAAACTAGAGTTTGACGAAGAGGTATCAAAAAAGGAGGCGGAATTACATCAAAAAGCCTCTAAGCTAGAAGAAGAAAGAGAAAAACTTGAGTGGGAAAAACTTAAATTTCATCAAGAAAAAGAAAAATTTGAAGATGATAAGAAAAAACTAAGTGATGACAAGAAAAAATTTGATGAAATTAAAAAAAAATTGTCAGAATTATGATGAGTCTTACTTTTACTCAATGAAGATTTCATAATGTCGATATTAGGCGTGGAAACCACCGACTTCAGTCGGTGGAGGAAAC
>DXJM01000032.1 GCA_019057355.1 Promethearchaeota archaeon
GAAAGAAATCACTACTATTGAAAAAGATAATAAGATTTTACTCCAAAATATAGATGAAATTACGAAAAAAAAGGAAAAACTAAAAAATGAATTAGATGCCTTAATCCAAAAAAACTTTAGCAACTTAGTTGAAGTAAAAAATCTTAAACATGAAAGTGATTTAGAAGAATTAATTAATAATGTTGAAATTTCAAAGAGTAATCCGACAAATTTGACAAATGATCAATTTAATTCATTATTTTTAGCATTTAAATCTGTAAAATATATGTCTCCACCAACCAATACGGCCATTCCCGTTGGATCTTCCGTCTTAGAAAATTCATTAACAAAAGAACTGGGGTTGAAATTATCAGAAAATCCAGAAGATTTTGATAATCCTGTTGAAAAGTTATATCAAACATCATCTATCCTGCAAAATATTAAAAGAGAATATCTTGTTGCCCATAATGAAATCGTTGATGATGGAATGTTAGATCATATTCTACCATATCCTGAAGAAGTTGAGGATTTAAACAAAAAATTATTAAATGTAATAGATATTTATGAGGATTCTGATGAAATAAAACAATATACACAAAAATTACTTGAAATCTCGTCAAATGATACCATTAGTCAGTACAAAGAAATATTTGATTATTTTACAGAAAATTTTTCAAAAGATGATGACTTCATAGCTGCAGAAACTAGAGATCCCACCAGTGGAAAGGGATTGGCTTATGTAGTTGAAGCAGTGATGGCTTATTCAAACAAGTTGGAAGTTCCTAAGCGTTCTCGGGATGTATTATCAAGATTTGTTAATCGAACACCCAAATTGAGAGATAGTGCTGATTGTGCCATTACAAATGCCGTTCAATCCGTTAATTGGAAAAACTATAAGCTAGATGTATATGATAACAATTTACCTAAAGGGCCAATAAAACTCTTAGTTAATGTTTCAGGACCATTCGTTCATTTAATGTTTAAATCACAATCCAAAAATGCTTTAGCCGAAGATGAAAATCTTGAAAAAGAGATTAAATTTTGTTTAGAAGCAATCGGACGAAAATTGCGAATTTACTTGAACAGAAAAGCATCTTTTCACCAAAGTCAAAAGAGAGCGAATTTAATTGAGAAATATATACCGAAATTTACTAAAAGCCTGCATAATATCGCAACTCAGGGAGGCAGATTCAAGGATAAAATAAAGCAAGAAGAACTCGAAAAATTAATAAAGGATGCAATTGGAAAAAAAACACCAGTAATTACACCTGTAATTTCTAAAACTGAATTAGAGCCTCCTATTGATGTATTCCCTATAGAAAATGTTGATATCAACAATGAAGAAGAAATAGAAGAATTAGGAAATATTGTTTCCGAACCTATCCCTCCTCCGGAATTAGAAGTTATTTCTTCCACAAGTATCGAAAACGAGAAAATTCAATCACAAAGAATAAAAGCAAAAAAACCAAAAGAGCCTATTCCTGAGAAAGTAAAAAAGGAGAAATTAACTATAAAAGAAACAAAAGAAATACCTATTCACTCTGAAATAGCTAGATCTAAAATTCCAAAACTAAAACAGGAAGATATCCATAAGTCTATTCAAACACAATTACCACTAGTAACAACAGAGAAAATATTAAGAGCACTATCAACAGATTGGTTAAATATTAAGGATCTCATTTTCAAAATGAAAGTCAAGGATATGATGGATGCGCGATTCTTACAAGTAAAATTAAAGGATTTGGAAAGAAAGGGGCAGGTATTAATGGATGTTAAAATGGGGAAAAAACATTGGAAATTACCTTAAAAATTTTATGAGAGAAAAATATGGTGAAAAAAGAAGTAATAAAAAATTATGATCTAAAGGCTGCAAAAAACCTATTAAAAATGTATATAGAACAAAAACATTTACAAGAAGTTCGAAATTTACCAGAAGATACTATTAAAATAGATGACCTAAATTCAAAAAAAACGTTAGAACGATTATATGAATTAAATGATAGTATTATAGATAAGATTTATAAAAATGGCCGACCTTCGATAGAATTGCCTTCGAGAGCAAGCACGAACATCATATGGGATGAGGAAAATGATTTATTACTATTAGGAAAACAAACAATGGAAAAACAATTTCATTCCCTCACAAGTGTTGCTGATATTACTAGATTAATGAGAGTACTTGAAGTAGTGAATGAACTCTTGACTGAAGATATTCATGCCACAAAAAGGGAAGTATTTTATACTGATGTTAATTTATTTGGAGAACAAAAAGCAAGTGACAAGTGTATTGAAGATGCTGCCACAATGTTATATACCACGAGAAATTCAACCCATATAGTCGCTGCCCCAAAAGGAACTTGTGTCGGAAGATTGAGGATTCGAGATAGAAATGATATTATCGATTTAGAAGGATTAGGGAGCGGTGGATGGACCATCTCTCCCATGTTAGATAATATTGAGATTATAGAATCAGATGCCGAATTTATCTTAGTTATTGAAAAAGATGCAGCAATGATGCGATTAGCTGAAGCGAGATTTTGGAGAAAACATCCTTGTATTCTTATAACCGCCCAAGGTGTGGGAAATGTTGCCGTTAGGATGTTTTTAAAGCGATTAAGCAAGGAGTTAAGCCTACCTGTTTTTAGTTTAGTTGATAGTGATCCTTATGGTCATTACATACATTCGGTATATTTGAGAGGTTCTAAAAGGCTTAGTTATGAATCACCGTTTTTAGCAACTCCAAATATAAAACTGCTTGGAGTTTTAACGAGAGACTTAGATAAATATCAAATTCCGCAAGAAGTCCGCATTAAAATGAATAAACAAGATGAAAAACGTACAAAAGATTTATTAAATGAAGATTTCGTGAAGAAAAATAAAAAATGGGAAGAGGATCTAAAACTTGCTTTAAAACAAAAAGTAAAAGCCGAAATTCAAGCGTTTGCCTCTCACGGGTTTAAATTTTTAACAGATAACTATTTACCAGAAAAACTTTCGACGGGGGATTGGATATGAGATTATTTCAGAAGAAAGATGGCGGAATAGTTCAATTAATTGACAAGGAAAAAATGCAGGAATGGCCAATAGAATTACCCTTAATTTTCATAGAATATATACGCTCCAAGCAATTGGATAGTTATGGAGATGTTAAAAAACAAATTGAACAGTATCTTGAGGAGATCTTGAAGGATGTTGCAATTCCACGCTTTATAAGTGTTTTAGAGGGTGATAATGCGGATGAAATAATTTTAGCTTTGAAAAGAATCGAAGAAATCTCGAAAAAAAATATAGAAATGGCTAAACCTATTAAAAAATATTTAGAAAACCTGAAAAGAAATAAAAATAAAACCATCCTTGATTTGGCAGGGAAGGTAGAAGAAAATTTTGCCAAAGCAAATAGAAGAAAGGAACTGGAAAAAAAAAGAAAAATAATGCAACAAATGGAAAAAGAGTTCTTGGAGGGAAAGATATCTGGAGAGGAATATGCGAAGTCAAGGAAGGATTATCTTCTATTAAAAGAATAACCTACGTCCTATTATCAAAAATATAAAAGAATAACTAGTTTTCATTTAGTTGAGGTAAAATTTTCTCCAAATGATTATCAATTGGCTAATTTTATCAAATAAGGCTTGTTCTGAATATGTTAAACGACGTTCATCATCTAGTGATAATTCAGTATTAGTCAATTTTAATAACTTAACTAACCTATGATCTAAAATACTCATAATATAGGAATCATACTTATTTATGTCTAAAGGAGGTCTTAAACCTTTTTTTATATCCATTTTGAGGAATTTTTTAAACTCTTTTATTTTATTTAGAAAAAATAAAGATTCTTGCCGCACAAGCTTTTGATTGTCCCGTTCCGCAATGGCATGCCTTTGAACTATAGTATTATCACATTTCTCTTCGGTAGTGATTTGAAGAACTCCTTTTTCAATTAATGTAATTCCTTTAAATAATTTTAATTTGTATTCCTTCCCTTTTTCGAATGGTCCGATTCTTTCATCAAGTAATGAAAATCCATCATAATTTTTTATGCATTCCATTTTTATTTCTTGATTAACAAATCTAAAATTTATTCGTTTAATTGAATCCGCTAAATCCTCTTCAATCTTACTCAAATTTAAAAAACACCAGAATTATAAAAAGAAATTATCATTATATTCTAAATAAAGTATAATAAGAGAAAAAATTATAATATTAACATGCAAATAAAAAAATCAGTTCTATGGAACAAAAATTGATTGAAATTATTCTATTCATGTTATTTATCGCAACATTTATTGTTGGATTCATTCTGATTTACAAACAAGTTGCATTAGTCAAGAAAGGAGAATTTACATTAGGAAATTTATTAAATTGTGTGATTTATGGGCTAATCTTTGGAATTTCAGTTATGGTGGTAATGAGCATGGCTATAGTTTCTGCCATTGCTTTGAATCCATCAATAAGTATTACTATTCATCCAATAACGCTATTATTTCCCTTAACTTGTTGTTTGATCTTTGTTTCTATTTATCCCCTTCTTGATTTTTTATATATTGCTCTTAGTAAAGAAAGAGATGAAGGATTAACACCCTTCCAAAAAATTTTAGGAAATTCTTTTATTAATCGATTCGATAATAAAATTATTTCAGTTATTTTAGCTATGATTTTTTATTTTGGAGTATTTATTATCCCTCCAATCTTATTAGGAGTGACAGGTATCCCTTTCTTAATGATATGGATCACTTTTAACATTACATACCCTCTATTAATCCTTACTTTTTATGGTTCTAAAGGTTATATAGCCGGGATTTCCAATTGTTATTATCACATACCTGAAATTAAACGAATTGCTTTCTTGGGATTTGAAAATAAAAAACGCTCTTTTTATCTGTTTTTTAACGATCCAGGTTCTTACATATTAATGGTATTAATGCTTGTAGTCTACGTATGGGCATGGATCTCTTTGATTCAAACTATTGGTTTCTTTTTTACAGGGAAAATGGGATTTTCAACAATGTCTTCTGTATTTGTTTTTATTACTCTTGCATTCGGATTAGTAGGATATTTTACAAGATATTGGAGCCGTCAAATTAAGTTTCGACCAATTCAAATATATTTTGCAGCTTGGTTAATGACTGCCATCGCTGTAAATGTTTTTATTAATTTTCTCATGGTTAATATTGATAAATTAGCACCCTCACTCAACTCTTGGATATTCACCGAAGAAATTGTTCCTTCCTTTCAAACTTATGCATGGCCTGCAGCGATAGAAGAATTCGTATTGATCGTCTTTATTTCCTATTTTTTTATTAAAAGAAGCGCAAACTTTAACATAAACATTCAATATTCAAAAATTACCGAATGTGGACAAAAATTCGATCCTATTCCTTTATTTAATTTCATTAAAAGTAATAATCCAAAAATAAATGAACACGCAGAAAACACGCTAAAATTGATATTTGAAAGAATACCTCTAAAAAATCAAGAAAAACTCAAAAATGAAAGATTTATGAACAATCTTTTTGATGGAATCTGTGATTATAATCAAAAGTCAATAAATACTTGTATGACTATACTCCGTCAGCTAGAAAATGATGCTCCGGACATTGTATTACCTTGGATTTTACAAGCGATTCAATCTCCAAACTATGATAAATCGATTCCTGTTGCTCAAACATTAATTGGTCTGAATTCAACAATTTTAGAAAAAATACCATTGAATGTTATTAAAAATCTAATAAATGATCCTGAATGGAGGTTGAAACAAATTGGTATAAAATTCTTGTCTCAAATATCAAAAAAAAATAAAGAACAAGCAAGAGAATTGGATATTAAAAAATATATTGATAATCCTGACAATATAATTCAAGCGGAAGTGTTAAATATCCTTGCAAGTAACTCAATCACCGTTTCTTCTGAAATTCTATTCACCAAGCTTAAACATCCTAATAAACTGATTAAAACTGCAGCTATTAGAAATCTAAAAAATATTAGTGCTGAAGATATAAATATAGATTTAATTTCTAAAATCACCACTCTGATAAAAGATCCTTCAAGTTCAGTTAGAGCTGCAATTTTTAATTTTTTCACACAAGTAAAAAAACTCAAGGAGTTATACATACCCATACTACCATTTCTTGATGGATTGACAGATTCTGATGAAAATGTTAGGAAATCATCTATTTTAGTGTTAGAAAAATATTTCGTTGATGATCCTAAATCGTTGAATTTAGACGATATTGCCAAGCGAATAGATACGAATAACAATGAAATTTTAGACAGTGTTCTCACCTTACTTGGGAAGTTATGGGATAAAGATTCCGAAAGGATTCTCTCCATTCTATTACATTTCATTAAAGATGATAATAAACAATTAAGATCCACTATATCCAAAATACTTGTCGATAAATACATTAAAGATTCAAAATTAATTTTAAAAAATTTAATTTCAATTCCAGATGAATCAAAATTTATTACAAAGGGTATTATCGCTAATACAATAATTGAAATCGCAAAGAAAGAACCAAAAAAAGTTATTGCAAAATTACTTAAATATTCCCATTCTGATAATGAAGTAATAGTCTTTAATGCTGTTTCCTCTTTAGACGGTTTGGTTGATGATTTTTCTGATCAAATAAAGCTCAAACCAATATTATCCCTAATAAAAAAGGATTCTAGCGATAAAGTCAAGAAAGAAGCAAATAAACTCATTCAGAAAGTCGCTAAAAAAAATCCACTAGCCTTAGAACCCATAATCGATGGAATTTTTCATTTTATGAAAGACCAAGAACTTTCGATTAAAATTGCCTTGTCCAAATCAATTTTAGAAATTGCAAAAAAAACCCCAAAGGCAATTCCTCTCTCTCATATTATTGACTTCATCGAAGATAATGACCCTTTTATTCGAGAATCGGGAACAAAAATTTTAGGATTTATTGGAATTGAAAATCCAAATGATGTTATGATCCTTCTAATCGAGAAGTCATTAAGTGATGAAGAATGGAATGTTCGAGAAGCAGCTGTCTCGAGTTTGGGAAATCTCATTGAAAATGTTGAAGATAAGGGCTTTTTGATTGAAAAATTAGTATCTTTACTAGATGATAAAGAAGGATGGGTTAAGAGATCGGCAATGAAAATTCTCTCAAATGTGAAAGAGATAAATTCTTCACATTTACCATTTTCAAAACTTTCTAATATTTTTTCTAGCGAGGATCCCAACGTGAGGGAAGCCTTGGCTGATTTGTTAATGTTGTATCACGATCAGATTAATGACATATTTGAAAAAATCGCTTTGCTCCTGGGGGATCCTTCAGAGAACGTCAGGATAAGCATCATTAGTGCTTTAACACGCATCATTAATAAGGTCGGTCTTGATAGGATTTTATCAAAACTCTTACAAAATCTCTCCGATGAAGTATCAATAGAAACACAACGTTCTGTAGCAACAATCTTGGGGAGAACGGCTAAATATAAAGATATTAAAACAAAGAAGAGAATAATCGCTTTACTAAAAATAAGATGCGAAATGAGCCAAGATCCTGTTTTATGTAAAATTTTAAACGAATTTCAAGAAAGTATGGTTGAATGAGAAGAGAAATTTGTTTTAACTCATATTTTTATTATAAAATTATGAATTCATTAGACTCATAACTTTTTTAACTCTTTATCGTTGACTTTTTTGATAATTATTAAATAAACAATAATCTATCTGTTGATATTCAGATTTTAAAATTATCAAGAATAATAAGGTA
>DXJM01000343.1 GCA_019057355.1 Promethearchaeota archaeon
TAGAGGTCTTCGTGCTCTAGGTATATTAGATTTTCTCGATTTTCAAGCAACAAAAGAAAGTGACTGCTTTATTTCTTCTCTTAATTTAGCTCTTTCAATAGGATTTGCAGCAATGATGATTTCATTATAATCGATATATTTAAATAATTGCAACACAACATTTTAATTGTGTTGAATAAAATTCCTGATTTCAACGCATTTGGAGAACTCCCCGAAGGAATATTTTGGGCAAAGTGGGATGAGATCTCACTTAAATTTGGTACAAATGCCCATCGAAAGAATATGTTAAAGGGAATGAAGATGGTAATCATTCAATTAAAAATTGCGGGCTGTAAATATGTCTATCTTGATGGAAGCTTTATAACAGATAAACAATTTCCTAATGATTATGATGTTTGTTGGGATATAATGGGTGTTGATACTTCAATCTTACTAAAAAATATTCCAGAACTTTTTGATTTTAATAATGGGAGGAGAAATCAGAAAATGTTGTTTTACGGTGAGTTTTTACCTTATGACCCAAGAAAATCAAAAAAATTTTCAATATTAGAATTTTTCCAACATAACCGAAATGGTCAAAAAAAAGGTATTATAGGAATAGAGGTGGATGAAATAGAATGATTACAAATGAATACCAATACAAGATTTCTAAAGCCAATATCAAGAAATTTCAAAATTTATTAAATGAATTAAGCAATACTAAAGAAAATATAGACTCCCTTCTATTAAAGGCACAAATAGAAGCAATAAAGAGCCAAATTAATGATATTGAAGAAGAAATATTTCAATATGAGGATATAAAAAATAATGAGAAAGTTCCGATTGATGATCTTTTATCTTTTAAAAAAATCCCAATTTCCTTAATAAAAGCTAGAATTGGTCTAAATATGACACAAAAAGAATTCGCAGAATTATTAGGTGTAAAAGAACAACAAATTCAGAGATGGGAGTCAACTGAGTATGCTTCAGTAAGTATTTCTAGAATACATGAAATAATTAAAATTATTCTCAAAAAAAAGAATATAATATTAGAAAATACAATTCCTTTAAATAAAATATTTAAAAAATTGAATGAAATAGGATTAAATAAAGAATTTATTATCAATCGCTTTTCAAGTAATAAAGAAATCGGAGAAAAGAAGCGGAATCTTAAAGTTTCAAATATAGATACATTAGCTAATATAAGTAAAGTTTATAATTGGCAATTAAATGATATATTATCTGGTAATCCTTTAGAACTTGTCAATTTACCTCAATATGTGACATTTAAACTTCCAAAAGGAAGGAAACAGAAAGAAGTACATGCATATACAATTTATGCAAATTATCTTGCTCTATTAATAGATTCGATTACCAAAAGTATCCCCATACAAGAAATACCTGAAGATCCTTATGAAATTCATAAATTAATTACAAACCAATATGGTGAACTATCCCTCGAAAATTGTGCAGATTTTATTTGGAATTTAGGCATACCAATAATAGCACTGGATGATCCTGGAGTATTTAATGGAGCATGTTTTCGCATAGGAAGAAGGTATGTTATAATCTTAAAACAAAAAACTCTATTTGAAGCACGTTGGATGTTTGATTTATTTCATGAACTTTGGCATATAATTATGGGTAAAGAAAAAATACATATATCTATTGATCCTTTTAATAATTCAAATGAGGAAGAGATAAGAGCAAGTAAATTCTCTGCAGCGGTTTTATTAGGAAAAAATCCCCAAAAAATTGCTGAAAAATGTATATCAAAAGCAAAAGAAAATATTAAACTGATAAAAGCAGCAATAAAAAATGTTGCTATGGAGGAAGGTGTTAGAATTGATGTTTTAGCAAATTATCTCGCTTACAGGCTAGATCAACAAGGACAGAAGATCTGGGGAATAACGCAAAAATTACAAGTCGAATTAAGAAAAAATCCAGTAATAATATTTAAAAAAATACTTCTAAAATATTCTAATTTAAAAAACTTATCTCAACCGGATTTCAATATATTACAAATGGCTTTAGAAAGTAGGAGTGATTTATAATGTCTGAAGAACCAAATAATTCTAAAGATTGGGAAATAACTGAAGTATTAGGTAATCTAAAATGTTCTAGTACAAGATGTGAAGATGATCTTCATTGTTTCTTAAGAAATATGAGATTAAAAGTGAATCGAGGCAAAAGCTATAGAAGTCTTAATTGTATTGAATGTGGAAAAAATTTGATAGATTGGAACCGTATAGATATGCACAACCTTAAAGATAAAGAATATTTTATCAAATGTTTAAATAAGGAAGCGTGGAGATATGCTGTATGGAATTTGAAAATCCCCCTTTACATGGAAAAAAAAGCAGCAAAATTAACAATTGATGAAATGCGATCAAAAGTTATTAAAATTCTTTCCAATAAAATAAATAAAAAGAGGTCTGAAATTTTTCGTGATTCAACCCAAACTCCTAAAGGAAAAGATATTATTTATCTTGCACAACACGCAACAGGAACATGTTGTAGAAGATGCATTGAAGAGTGGTATGGAATTAACAAAGAAGAAATAATGAATGAGGAACAAATTAATTTTTTAACAGAAATTATAATGACATATATTAATGAAAAGGTAACATTGAAAAACCAACCTAAAGAAGATTAATTAAAATCCTTTTTATAATTGAACAA
>DXJM01000344.1 GCA_019057355.1 Promethearchaeota archaeon
ATATTTTTTTTTTATAAAAAAAAAATGATAATCGTGTAATATAAATTTTATTTAATAGTGAATATACATAAAAAAGCAAAAAAATATAAAATTTATTTAATTTAATACGTCAAGCAAATTGAGAGATAGTAAAAATATAGGTATTGCAGGAGTCGCCAAGATGTAGATTCTCGGGAATCACATGGGAACCTGGTCAAAGGTGCTGGACCGAGGCTCCAGAAAATCCCATATATGAATGGATTGGATAATCTCATAGGAGTTCGAGGGTTCAAATCCCTCCTCCTGCATTTTTTATATATAAGTGCTTACTTTTTCGCAATTTTCGCATAAGTTTAAAATACTAAAAAATTATGCAGAAAAGGCTCATAAAAAATTTGAAAAGTTTTGTTTTTCGCTATTTCAAAATCATCGTGAACCTATAAACCCTCCCTTTAAAAATAATTTAAATCAATGCTTGAATCCTTGTTATAATGCAATAAGAAGCGTAGATAACAGGATTGAAAAGGTGGATTAAAAAAATTCACTCAATTTTTGTTGTTTGATCTTGGGATTGTTTGTCAGACTTTGAACGTATTCTCCTACAAGTTCCATTCTTTGCTTCGTATAATCATCTAATTTAAAATCAGAACATAAATCCAACGATCGTTGTATATATTTTTCAATCCCTCCTCGATTTACGGTTAAAATGACTTTATTTCCACATTGGGGGCATTTCCCTGAATTAGTAATGGGAGGTCTGCGAAATTTTTGATTACATTTAATACATCGGAATCCTTGAACTGCAAACTTCCTGAGATTCCCTAAAATATCTGGAGTGAAATGGGAGGATAAAATTTTTTCAGCAACGTTTTTGGCATCAACAGCTTTAATAATTTTTGCAAGGTGCAATTGTGCTGTAATTTTTTCATCAATGCTTTCGTAAGTTTTATAGGCGGTGATTGTGGGTCCCTCATTTATATTGGTCGTGGGGATATTGAATCCTGATTCATATTGATCGTTTTTTCCTAATTTTTTTTTCACTAAATTCATGATATTATCAATTTCCGAGGGACTTGCATAATTTTGGGTGGCTTCGTAAAATTCTAAAGGATATTGGAATAAGGTATCCACATTATGAGCCTCAACATCTATTTCATTAGGATCTAATAAGGTCGAAATAACAAGCGTAGCATCCATTCTCCCCCCGATTTTGCTCGGTAAATAAAATCTTGAGAAGTTCAAGAGAGGGTCTAATAAAAGCATCAATCCATCCTCATCACCATCACAATTACGCCTTTTCGCAGCATGCCAGAATGGATGGGCATAGATAGATCGCGCGGGGGAGAATCCAATGATCCTACCAATAATTCCTGCACTGGTATGAGGTGCTAATCCTACTACGAGATGCCCCACTAATTCTTCCCTTTTAGAAATGGTATAAAACCTTTCCATCTTGTAAAAATATTCCAATTCCTCATCGATGAAATTAGCCACTTTTACAAAATAATCAGCACAATCATCTGAAAGGAGAATGTCTTGAACTTTCAGCTCAATTATTTGGTCATCATCTTTCAGGGGTTCTCCTTTATAATCATAAGAATATCCCAATTCTTTTATTTTTTTTACCTGGACTCCAATTTCCTTTGGTTTGAAGTGGGTTAAAGGGATATCCGTAGCGTCATACCTAATCTCTGCTGTCTTATAGACAAGAACGTCATTTTTTGCTCTTAATATTCCCTTTATAATGGGTTCAGGTACTTTAAAATGGTTGGTCAATCCAATAATACCTTTAAGTTTACTTGGAAACGTGAGTTTTAATATTTTTAAAGCAGCATTAACGTGTGAATGAATGTTAAATGAGGCTTCACTAGCCATTTTTAATAATTCGTTGCAATTCGGACAAGCACTCTCACCAAAAGGATATAGTTTCTTACATTTCATGCATATTTTCTGAACTTCCGTGTGGGAGCCACATTTCATGCACTTGTTGAATATCCCAACAGTACCACATGCCGAGCATTTTTTCCTGCACACGTCAATTTTTATTTTTCCAAGTTCCATTGCTTTCTCTACTAACCTTGAAGTTCCTACTTTATCACTAAGGGGAAATAACGAATGAATCCCTTTCATGCTCTTCCTTTCAGATTTCTCAGGACGCCCCATTCTAGTGCCCATGAAGTATGGTGCCTTATTCTTGACTTCAATTGATGAGCGTTTCAAGAAATATGAAAACACGGTTTCGTTCTTTTCTACATGTATCTCTTCTTGATTCTTGATATCAAATAAGATGGAATAGATATAGCTCATCGACTTGCTAAAATAAATTTTTTCCTCTTTTCTACTATGAAGGATGAGGGCTTTTTCCAAGATTTTCTTAATTTTTTTTGTGTTTTTCACTACCAACTTATTGTCATCTACCGAATCCCCATCTCTAAATTCATTCCTTAAAAAAGCGAGATCTTCTACAGCTAGGTTTCCCCAAAAATCTAAATAAGCAGGGTGTAAAGGAATGCCAAATTCTCTTGACATTTGAATTGCTTCCTTGGCTGTTGGAATGTTATAGAAGGGGTCATTTATGTATTTTTCATATTGTTCTCGTAAATTCTTGTTTTTAATAGCATTTTGCAATTCTAATACCCACCATTCTTCAACATAGCCAGAAGGAATTAATAGATGATTATTTTCGGCAAATTCACCAAATCCAAATAGAATATCTCCTAAAAATAAGATCCTTTTTATTTGTGGAAAAAGTTTACGACCCATAGCATAACTTGAGACTTTAATAACATCTCCATTTTTTAATTTTACGATAGGGGGTTCTATAGAATCAACAGGGCAAATGCTAGAGCTTTTTCCGGGTCGTTCTATCCTTAATTGGGTACCAATCGCAACAAAATCATCGAGTATTGCCAATGTGGCTGGATGCATGCCTCCTGCCGCAAGTCCTGTATTTCGAGATTTTCCATACCTAATTCTATGCCCCCCTATTCGAGATGGATAGCTGAAAACAGGCCTTCCTGCTATTATATCCGCTACGTATTTAGAATTTGGAGAAATCTTATCAATTTTAGTATCCTTTCCTTCTTGATGGTTCTCTTCTTTCTCTTCTTTTTGGGTAATCTTTTTCAGATCACCTAACCATTCCCATCCTTCTAATTTCATGCTTTTTGTAATTTTCAAGAGTTTAGAAGCTTTTAATAAAATTCCATCATTCAAAACCAAACAAGCACCACCACGGATATTATTTGTTTCTATCCGTGGTAAATTTCTAAATGCTGAGACTTCTTCATCTTCAGTCGAATCCCCATTAATTTCAACTGGTAGATTTTTAACAGCAAACCTGATCTCATCATTAGAGGAAGGATATTGAAGATGAACCCTTCTATCATAAAGTTTTACTTCTTCAACATACCTACCTATCTCTGCTTCAGTTGCTTCGTACATGGGAATATTTGTTTTTTTCCTGACATAATCCGCGATTAACACGCATAAGGCGGCAGTTGTTCCACCTGCAGCTCGGATTGGTCCTGCAAAATATAAAGAAAGATATTTATTTTCTTGCAAATCTTCACGAATTTTTATTTTTGAAATTCCTTCTAGTGGAGCACTCACAACACCCATGGTTTTTATTGCTAATCCTACCCTGATTGCTCTTTCTACCCTATCGTCTAAATACTCAATTTTTCCAATTTTTTGTTCTAAAATATCTGATACTACTTGAAAAGCAATTTCATCATCAGATTTGCCTTCTTCTTTTAATTTTCTGATTACTTCTGCAACACCGTCTGGTCCAACTAGCTTCTCCACCCTTCCAGCAATATCTTTTGCTTGAGGAGATTCTACAAATAATTCGGGATCTAACCCTTCCTGGCGTGCTTTTTCTGCGATATCATAACATTTATTGACTTCCTTTTGTAAATCATCAAAGTAATTTCTCATTTCCTCGCTCATTTCCACCAAATCCTAGCTCCTCCTTTAGAAAGAATGATTATGCTCTGTTAATAGAGTTTACAAGATATACTAATCTATATCTTGACTATCAATTAAAACCACCTATTTACTTATTAATATCAGGAGTTCGCGAATTTTTAAAGAAAAAATCTGGGAAGTCTGATTCTTTAAAAAATATATTTTTTCTTTAATAATAAAGGAATTATATTA
>DXJM01000345.1 GCA_019057355.1 Promethearchaeota archaeon
TCCCGAATTGGGCATGGCTGACATGAATGGAATGGCTCCATTAGATCATGCTCCGAATTCCAAATCTATGGAATCGATAAAAATATTATATTCCAAATTAAGGAAGCTAAAGAAAGAATTATTCGATTTATAGAAATTAGAATCCTATTTTGAGGAATATACTTCTTTTCCCCTGTGATATGTCTTGAGAACTTTTAGATCACTCAAGCTTTCAATAGGATGAGCCGTGATATCGCGATTTAAGACAACAAAATCGGCGAGCTTGCCTTTTCTCAAGCTTCCTTTTACCTTTTCTTGACCTAAAGAATAAGCGGCATTAATGGTAAACATCTTGAGTGCTTCAAAGGGAGTGATAGATTGTTCGGAAATGAAATTATTGCGAGTGACACAAAGTCGAATTGAATTCAATACATCAAGTTTTTCAATGGGTGCATCAGATGCTCCGGCAAGGATGATACCATGGTCGATAATATCTCTGAAGGGATACAAGTGCTTTATTCTTTCTGGACCAATTCTCTTCTCTATCCACTCGTGTTCACTTTCTATAAAAGTGGGCTGTGAAACGATGACTATTCCTAATTTTGCTATTCGTTTCATTGTGTCTTTATCAAGCAGTGAAGCATGTTCTATCCTGCATCTTATTGCATTTTTATCGATATTAAGGCTCTTATCTGGAACGTGAGTAGCTAAAATGTCCTCATAAATATCGACAACTATTTTGTTTGCTACGTCCCCTATGGCATGACATGCCAAATGGAGGCCACATTTATAACAATCTCTAAAAATCTTATAAATAGCATCTTTATCCATTACCAACATTCCCTTGTTTCCATCGGTGGAGTCTGTGAATGGCTCATTCATAAATGCTGTTGATGCTCCAAAAGAACCATCCAACCATAATTTAACACCTGCCACGACATGTCGATTGCGTTCACCAAATAATGTAGAAAATCTTTTTTTTGTTTGGAGAATTTTTTTAGCTCTTGGACATACCAAAAAAAAAACTAGATCTGATTCAATATCGCCTTGATCGATAAAATATTTCATGATAGGCATTTCTAACGCGCTCATTTCTCCAGCAATTCCAAACTTATCGGTTAAATGTATTATTATACCACATGTTGTAATTCCATGTGATAGTAATTCATCTGAAAACGCGATACAGGCTTCTTTTAATCTATCTTGTGAAGGAATGCTCACGTTTTTCAATGCAAAATACGTTGCACCTTCTGTAAAAATTCCTGTTGGATTTCCATTAATATCTACTTGAATTTCACCAGAACCTATCTCAACATTCTTTATGGAGTCTCTATCCAAGTTCATTATTTTTAAAGCTTCTGAATTTACACAGCATTTATGACCATCATGTCTCATGATAAAGACGGGTCTACTGGAACACATTTTATCTAACTTGTATCGATCAGGAAAGATCCTCTCATCTGGATCGTTAAAATTATCTTCAAGAAGATCAAAACAAACAATCCATTCTCCTCCTATTTTTTTTTCATTTTCACGTTTTAATAATTCAGTTAACTTGCTATAACTCCTAACGTCCGATAGTTTTAATTGAATTTTAAAATAAATGGCAATAACGGGATGCATGTGCGCATCTATAAATCCAGGAACCACGCAGGTACCACATAAGTCAATTTCCTTCATTCTAATATTGTCCTTGTAATTATCCTCTATATTATCTATAAACGAGGCGATTTTAGATCTAACTTCTTTTACTTTTCCAACCGCAAATATAGTTTCATCTACAATGCAGATTGAGTCAGCCCTGGTATTATTATCATCCACGCAAACTATTATTCCATTATAATACAAGCCAATATCAATACTTTCCATAGAAAATCATCCCAAACTAAATTTTTTTTATTTATTTTCAGTTTTATTATCAATGTAAAATTTATGAAATTTTTTAGGTAAATTCTCCCATGTCAAATGGATCTCATGCAAATAATGACTTAAATCATTAGAATTAAAGGTGTTCCAAAATAAAACCTTTTTATCTTTATTTTCTTCCTTTTTGAGAAAATCTAACATGGCAGCAACCGTTTTACCCGTATATGTTGTTTCCAAAACAAATCCTTTTTCATATCCCTCAAGATTCATCAATAAATTTATGGAAGCCTTACCATCTGGTGTTTCCGATCCATATCCAGTACCTAAATACCCGTAGATGATTTTAAAATCATCTTCTCTTATGGTTAATTTTGGAAAGGATTTGTCCTTTTCATTCAAATATTTAATGACCTTATTACAATTTTGTAGCATTGCTTTTTTATTGTTGAATGCTTTATCTCCAACTGAAACGGCATGTATCTTGGTCTTCAATTTTAACAATTTACATCCTACAATTAATCCTGCCGCGGAACCGCAAGAGGCACAAGGAATGAAGATGATATCAGGCTCTGGGATAACGCCTTTCTTTATCTGTTCATGCAACTCAAAAGCAGCTTCGATGAATCCAATTGTTCCAATAGGTGTTCCGAGACTAAAAAATAATGAGCCCCCTGGAAAAATAATATATATCTTCGGATGTATCATTTTAAACCATAAGATTTTTAATAACAGTCCATAGTAAGTAGATGAAAAACACATCTTTTTTGGGTTAAAATAATTGAATAATAACAATGAATTTTGAACATGTTTGGTCAAGGGTTGCCCCGATAAAAATAAATAATTCTTCAAGGGGGGATATATTTTTCTTGAGATTATTTGAGCTGCAAGAACTTGGTTTGATCCAATGCCACCGATCAGCATAATTGTGTCTCTTTTTTTCTCTGTTATCCTTCCAAATAAAAATTCAAATTTTCTGATTTTATTTCCACCATATGTATCATGATTTTTATCATCCCTTTTAATGTATACAGCTCCCGTGGATAGATGTACTTTCGATTCCAAATTAGATAGTCTATCGATTGGAATGGTATTGCTATTCAGAAGAGGTATCCAAGATACTTTCTTTTTTAATTTTGGATATTGGCTAAATAAAAATAAAATTCTTTCTCTCATGTCTTTTTCATTGAAATTCTTCATTTAATTTATTAATTACATCAATACATAATGTAATGCTTTTTTTTAAACCTCGCCTTGATACAAGAGAAATCGTATCATTTTTAGTGTGGGTATATTTAATCAACCTTTTCGAGCAATCTAACCAACATGCTTCAAAGCCTGCTCGAACTATTGGCATGCAATCAGACCAGGCACCCGCAGGAAGGTAAATCTCTTTAAGTGATATATTTAATTCTCGTGCAGATTTAAAAAATAGGTTTTTAAGTTTTAGCGAGCACTTTTTCTTTGGCATTCCATAGCTCGTTATTAATCGAAAGGGCTCATCACTCCCCAGAGAATCCAAATTGATAAAAAAAGAATGCATAGGATCGAATTCTCTCCCATGATTTTTCATGAAGGTTTTTGCTCCACCCAGATTCAATTCTTCCGAGCTAGTGGCCATAAAGAGCAAATCGATATTTTGAAGTGGATAATTTTTATATACTCTTAAGATTTCAACAAGAGCTCCTATTCCCGCAGCATCATCTGTTGCACCTGGGGAAGAATTAATAGTTTTATTGAAGTAATTTAACGCTCCTATACTCGTCAGGATTATACTAATACTTAATAAAATGTTTAAGGCAATAAGATCAGGAATAACAAAAAAAATTTTTATCATGCTAAAAATAAGAAAGAATATACCCATTATGAGATATCCAAAAATCGTGATTATATAGAGCGAAATCAAAAGAGTTTTAGGAAAGATTTGACCTTTTGAATCGTAGTGAGCAATAAGGATGACTATAGCTTTAGAATTAATGCTATTTAATTTTACATAAACATTTTCTGTTTCAAAATTATTTGCTTCCCTCTTGGATAAACTAATTTCCCTTGGATTTAACATACGTAAACACTTGACACCTATTATAAAAAAAAATATGGTCAATAACAGAGTAATCCAAGAATTAAAATATAACGAAATTGCTATTGTTATTAAATAAATTCCGACAGGAATAAATGCCCATCTTGCGATGTTCCAAGAATGCATTGAGGTTTTAAATTTTTCACGATGAATGGTTTCTTGATTAATTTTACTGAACTCATCTATCACGATGGCAGTTGCATTTTTTTCATTAGTAGTTCCAACCAATCTTGGAAATGATAACCTTTGTATAACCTTAAGGACATTATTTTCATCAATAGCCATCATGGAATAACACTTTAAAAGACAACATGATTTAGATTTTTAATTCAATTGTTTCTCCCGTGGCATATTTTTCTAAGGCATTTTCATCAAGTTCTACGCCCCAACCATTTCCTTCAGGTATTTTGGCTGTTCCTCCTTCGTAATTTAATGGTTTTATTATTAAATCATCTTCAATCATCTCGTGACCAAATAATTCAATAGCATGACCCAAGGAATGGAATCGTGCGGCTGCAAGGTGAATTGTCATCGCAGAAGAAATACCCAGAGGTTGATTGTGTAATACAACACCCAAATCTAATCTTTCTGCAAAATTGAGTGCCTTTATGGCATTCGTAACCCCTCCAGGACGTTCTGTATTAATACCAATAACTTCAATCGCTTTCATTTTAACCAGCGATACGATGTCTTGTAAAGAAAATTGACCTTCATGTGCCATCAAGGGTGTTTTTACTTTTTTTTGCACATATACCATGCCTGCATAATCATTAGCTCGAACTGGTTGTTCAGCAACATCTATTTCAAACTGTTCAATTTTATTAATCGCTTTAACGGCCATGGTGGGATTATATGCTTGATTATAATCCGTTCTTAATCTTATTTGAGGACCGATATATTCTCTGATGATCTTGGCGATTTCATAATCTTCTTGAATACCTTTTCCCAGTTTGATACGAAATGTCTTAAATCCTTTTTTTAAGAAACTCCTTGTAATTCCTTTCATCATCAAGGGATCGGCTAATGGAATAAGGGCTGTAAGCGGGATCTCGTCAATACACTTCCCACCCATAAATGCGTGAGCTGGCTGGGAAGTAATCTTTCCCATTAAATCATAACAAGCCATGTCAAGGATACCCTTTGGAATTTCATTCCTGGTGACATTAGAATCCATCCTTCGCGAAATTCTTTCGGTATTAAAAGGACTTTCACCTAAAATATATTTAGATAATCCTTTTGAGATAGAATGAATAATTTGTTCTGGTGATATCCCGGATTCAGGGAGCCAGACAAAAGCATCTCCCAATCCCATGGTGCCTTCGTTAGTAATTAATTTACAAATCACAAAATCCCCACCCAACCACTCATCTTCAGAGGGGATTGCCATTCCTAATCCCCCTTGTGTTTCTTCCAAGGCCTTCGCTACATATTCCTTAAAAGGAACGTGTATTGGTGTTAACTCAATTTTTACTATTCTTTCTTCCAATTTAACGTGCTTCACCTGATTTGTTGAATCCCTTAAAATACTTCCAAGATATAAAGATATTAAGATATCCTAAAAAGAAAAATGTGTTGTTGTATTCTAAATATGAATGGTCCTTAATAAAAACATTTTAATATATTAAAACGTGATAATTCTAATTATTATCTGCCATATTTAGAGAAAATTTAAAATTATGAGTAACTCTAAAAAGAAAAATAAAATTCTCCTTGGTGAGGACGATATATTTGTAAATTCTTCAAAAATTCACTTGTCCTATTCTGTTGGAAGTTTTTACAATGACCTCATCACCACATGTCTTGCTACATGGGTGTTTAAATTTTATGAAACAGAGATCTTTTTAGCCCTTGAATTATCAGTAATAGCATTCATATTATGGGGAGTGTGGAATGCTTTTAATGATCCAATCGTGGGATACATCTCGGATTTAAACCTAAATTTTACTCGAAAGCGAGGAAAAAAAAATACATGGTTCTTAATAACAGCCATACCCAGTGCTTTCATCTATATTATGATTTTCATTCCTCCAACACTCAATGAGATTTTCATTTTTTTTTGGTTATTGGGGAGTCTATGTCTTTTTGACACGTTATTTTCATTCATGACCGTTAATTGGCAAGGTATTTTTCCAAGCAAGTTTCGTACAAATGAAGAACGCACAAGAGTAGGGGCATGGCAAACCTTTCTTTCAAACGTGGGTCTCGTAGTAGGCTTGGTGGTGCCACTTCTAATAATAAGTCAGAAGGCTCCAGGAGCGAATATTCCATCATATGTCATTGCAGGAATAGTGATAACAATAATAGCTATAATTTCAGTAATTTTAATTTTTCCAAGCATGCATCAAGATAAAAAGATGATAGAATCTGAATTTCAATTAAATAAGAAAAAACCGTCCCTCATTGAATCGTTTAAATTTATATTCAAACAAAAAAATTTTATCAGTTATATAATAGCATATTTAGCTCAAAATGTCGTTATGGTGCTATTATTGGCATCAATTCCATATTATGTAGATTATATTATACATGTTGATGATATTTTTGAAAATTTACTCTTCGTCCCATTTCTCATCTCAAGCGTGATTTCAATACCTTTTTGGATTAGGATTGCCAGGAAATATGGAAATAGAACAGGTTATATCTTTGGAACGGGATTATCATCTCTATTTCTTGTAATAACTTTTTTCTCTTTTGACTTGGTGAGTATCATTTTTTGTCTAGTTTTGATTGGATTTAGCATGGGAGGCTCTTGGACGTTATTATATCCTACTTTTTCCGATGTTATCGACGAGATTGTAGTCAAAACTGAACAGCGAAATGAAGGAGTATATTATGGAATTAGAACGTTTTTTAGCCGTTTTGCAATTGTTATCCAAGCCATCACATTTGGGATCATCCATCCTCTTACCGGATTTATCGCTAATAGTCCTACTCAATCAATACTTGCTCAAAATGGAATCAAAATTGGAATGTTTTTGGTTCCAGCATTTTTTTACATGCTTGGTTGTATTTGCATGTGGAAGATTTATGATCTTAAATTACATAAAGTCCAATATATAAAACAAAAATTGAAAGAA
>DXJM01000346.1 GCA_019057355.1 Promethearchaeota archaeon
ATATAAAATATGGTTAAAAAATAATTAATAAATGGATTAAAACCCAACATCCTTCAAAATTAAGGGAAGTAAAGTCCTAAAATTGGATATATCAAGCAATCCTTCATAATGTTCTCTTTGTTTAGTGATATTTAATAAAACAATGTTTGCACCGTTAAAATAAGCTTTTCTTACATGTTTTTGACCAATACCACCCGCAACAGTAATTTTCACATCCAATTTTGAGCGTATTTTATTGATATCCTTATACCGAATGATTTTTCTAGGATTTAATTCTTCATCTCTACCTTTATGAATGATAATGACATCAGGTTTATGATTCAACCGAATGAGTTTTTTTAATGGGGCTTCTTGTCCGAGCATGTCAATCATCGAGACAATGCCATATCTTTGACATGTTTTATTAAAAAAATCTAATGTTTCTAATGGAGCTGCACCTAAAGCAATCACTGCATTAGCACCAGCAACACGGGCTAAATACACTTCATTGTATGCTCCATCAGATACCTTTAAATCCGCAACAATAAACCCAGGCCATATTTCCCTAATTTTTTGAATCCCTTGTATTCCCTCCCTTTTTATAAATGGTGTTCCTGCTTCAATGATAATCCTATTATCACGAGGAATTTGGGGGAGAATCCTCTGAACATCTATCAATGAATGGTTGAAGGCGATTTGGATATATCGATTGTTGATATTCAAGAGCTCTGACATTAGAAATTATCCTCGGTTTATAATTTTTTTAAAATATTTCCCAATTCTCCAGGCAAAAAAATGACGATTTTTTCAGAAGGATCTTGAGAAATATCCCTTATTGTTTGGAGAGTTCTTATCTGAAGTGCTCCTGGTTCTTCTGCCATTAAACCTGCAGCAGCAGCCAAATTCTTTGCTGCTCCTAATTCTCCTAAAGAAGAAATAATTGCTGCTCTTTTTTCTCTTTCCGCTTCTGCTTGCTTTGCCATGGCTCTTTTCATTTCTGCGGGTAATTCTATTTCTTGTATTTTTATGCTTTTAATGTCAATACCCCATTCATTAGTTTCAGTATCAACAATAGCACGAATATCTGATGCTATTTTTTCACGTTCTATTAAGACTTCATCTAATTCCCTAGTTCCTACTACGTCTCTTAGTGCTGCTTGGGTGTATTGTCGTACGGCAAATGCATAATTTTCAATCTTTATCACAGCAATCTCTGGTTTTTCTACTTTATAATATACTACAGTGTTGGCCAATACAGGTATATTATCTTTTGTTATAACTTCTTGTCTAGGAATATCTGCAGTCACAATTCTTAGATCAACTTTTTTAGAAGACTCCAATACGGGTATCAGGTATACTATTCCAGGTCCTATAGTACGTTTATATTTTCCTAAACGAAACACCACCATTCGCTCATATTCTAAGCATATTCTGATTCCACATAATAGAAAGCATGCTAAGAATAATGCAATGAATACAGTAACAGACAATATTATCACAAAAAAATCCATATTCAGACCTCCTTTTAGATTTAGTTTAAAAATCATTTAAAATGTTTTTATCTGAGATAGGTCATGCTTTCTGCATATTTAAACAGGTCTGGTTAACTTTTGAAGTGGTCTATTAATCACATAGAAGAAGATGTTTGGATCTCTCTATAACGTCAATCTTTAAATATTTCAATCACAAATACTTGTATTATAAAAGAAGTAATAAAGAGTGTATAAAAATGGGAGATTCAAGTATTATAAGGGAAGAACTCATTGCTTCATCTTTAAATGGGATAACTGCGATTTTCTGGGTCATTATAGGAAGTGTTGTTGGATTTTTATTGATTTCGAAGTATTTTAAATATAAGGATAAAATACTCTTGCTCGTGGGTATTAATATAATGATTTTACCAAGCCCATGGTGGCCAGCAACATCCGGTTATGTATTAGCCCTTTTTGGAATTTATCTAGATGATATCTTATATGGAATTTTACTTTTAGGCCCTTTAACTATTGATATTTTGATTTGGGTATACGTGGTATCAGAGGCGCTCTATAAGGAGAAACAAAAGATAATCATGGCTTTAATGTTAATCTATACGGTTGCATGTGAAATAATAATAATATCATTAAGCATAATCAATGTAAACGCTTATATCATGATTCGCTTAGGATTGATTGACATTAGATTTCAGCTCCCATTAATGATTATTAACATATTACATTCAATTATTTTCATAACAACATTAATTCTCTATGCTCTACCCATATTGAGATCAAGTATTCCTGAGACACGATTAAAGGGTAAATTCGCCATTAGTTTTTTGATCTTATTCATGATTGGAAATATATTAGATGCGATAATACCATGGGATGTAATACTGGGAAATGCTCAATTAATATTAATTGCAGAAGCTTGGGTTGCATTATTTGCCCGAATAATATTAATTGGTGCAATTTTATGTCTTTATAATGTTTTTTTATTGCCTGAATGGCTAAAAAATAAGTTGCTTGGGTAGGAGATATTACTTAAAATTTGGCTCTTGTTACCTGTTTAAGTAAAATAGTTTATCAAATCGGTAGAACCTTTAGATTGCCGAAGTGATCCTTTAAAATAATTTGAAGCAATTACTGTTAGGAAGTCAAGGTAATCCTTCCCAATTTTCACTCCATATTCTCCCTTGAAATGATCAATCATCAATTTTGAAGTCAAATATTTATTTTTTTCGAGATTATCATTCAAAAGAATGATTTCTTTTGCTAGTTTATATGCTTTCCTTATCTCATTTTTTATAATAATCAAGCTCACTTTTGGATTAGGTTCATTAAAATATTTTTGAACAATTGCTTTTTCAATTTTCATATGCTTTAAATTCATAATCTTGGATTTATCATTTATAATAGTATTTTTCTCGATGATAATATGGTTTTCAAATTGAGTTTTATTTTTCTTATAATATTCAATAGGCATCATGGAAATATTAATTTTAAAGGATTCTTGAAACATATAATCAAAAAAACTCTCTAAGTGAGTAGTTATTGTATTTTCATCATTGATTAGTAGAATTTTTTCATCTTTAAAACAAGCATATAAAATAAAAGTTAACGTGAGGGGGGGTAAATTTAATAAAAGGAGATCCATATCCACATTATCAGAATGGACCATCTCTTCAATAATGGATTGTTTATTGATGTTTATTTCTGGTAATTCAATAGTAAAATCACTTATAAAGGCATCCCTCATAATAAAGCGTTTATCAATATAAGCGATAAAAGAATGTTTGCATATTAAATGTTCTGAAATATTAATTGCCGTTATTCCTCTTTGGCATTCATCCATAAGGTTCTCTTTTAATTCGATATACCCTTTCTTGTTGCATTTAGGACAATTAATTCTTACTTTTACCATTATAATATTTTAGAAAA
>DXJM01000347.1 GCA_019057355.1 Promethearchaeota archaeon
TAATAATCATTATTGAAAATTATAATTCAAGTTGATCTGATTGCCAAATCCAAAAAAAACCAAGAAAAACAGTGTTAAACAGAAATCAATAGATTCATTTTTTTCCTCATCTAAGAAACCACAAAAGAAACCGGAAGGTATCCTCCCAAAAAATGATCTCATAGAGGAAACTCATGAGAAAATGGTGGAAGAAAATCGAAAATATAAAGAATCTCAAGAAAAAGAAAGCAAGATGGAAGTAGCCGTTAACCAAGCTAAAAAAGAACTTAGAAAAATACCTGAAGAACTATTTTTTAATGGGAATGATAAACCCTTTGGCTTGTTAGAAGCTGGCTCACCTCTAGAGGAAATTAAACGAGAAAGCGTGAGTTCAAAATATCTCAGGTATCTTATACATAATGATAAAATCGTTCAGAATCTCCAAAAGGGATTATTATTGGATGTGGACTATGATGGTGCTCAAAACAAGGCGTATTGTAAATTTTATGACTTAAACAGTCATGATATTAAAATTTGGTTAGACACGACAAATCACGAGCCTTATTGTTTGAGCAAGGAATCTAAAAGTTTTCTTGAGAATAACATAGAATTAACCAACTTTCAAGGATTTAAACGGTGTGAAGAAGTTGAGATAATGGATCTTCTTGTAGATAAAAAAATTAAAGCGACCAAGATTGTTGGAAAGACTCCCTTAGATGTTGGAGGTTCTGGAGAGAACTTCAAGAGCATACTTGATGGAGAAGCGTGGGAGGCGGATATTCGTTATCATCACAATTATATTTACGATACAGGATTAATACCGGGATTAATATATCGTATTAGAAATGGAGCTATCGAAAAAGTAGATAATGCTCGCGATTCTGAAAATATGAAGAATATTTCAGAGGAATTAATGGATTTATTTAAGGAAGAGAATCCTGAGATCCTCTATTTTGCTGAAAGAAACCTGGATGTATTCTTGACTCCGATTCCAGAGGTAAAGAGGCTTGCTATGGACATAGAAGTGAATATGGGGGAACGAGATTTTAAAATACCTGATCCTCACCAAGCAAAACAGGAGATTATAAGTGTTTCTTTTGTTTCGAATGATGGAACAAAATTGGTATACGTGTTAGAACGAGAAGGCTTTCCATATGTAGGGAACCATGAAAAATTTCCGGACGATGCGAAAATTGTCTTTTTTAAGGATGAAAAAACCTTGCTTATTGAAGTTTTTCGCCTCATGTGGGAATATCCTCTTGTCATTACATTTAATGGTGATAATTTTGACCTAAATTACATATTTCACCGGGCAAATAAACTAAAAATAAACCGTGATCTTAATCCAATTCATGTAAAACGTGGATTTGGAATGATGTCATCAGCAGAATGTGAACTGCGAAAGGGAATTCATGTAGATATATTTAATTTTTTCGTGAATCGTAGTATTTCAGGATATGCTTTTAGCGGAGCTTATGAAAGGAATTCATTGAATGCAATAAGTTCAGCTTTATTAGGAAAAGAAAAATATCAACACGAAGAAGAAATTCATGAAATGGATTATGGAGTCTTGAGCTGGTACAATCTGAAAGATTCGATATTAACCCTAGAATTAACCCAATTTAATAATTCTCTTGCGTGGAATTTAATAATTATTCTTTGCCGGATAACGAAAATGCCTATTCATGACTTGTTAAGGCATCAAATTTCTGCATGGGTCCGAAATATTCTCTTCTTTGAACATAGACAAAAAGGATTTATAATTCCCCGGCGTTCAGAACTCCAAGAATTAAAGCAAGGTGGATATTCAAAATCAACTATAGAAGGAAAATCATTCAAGGGGGCACACGTAATACAGCCAGAACCGGGTATCCACTATGATGTTGTAGTAATGGATTTTTCGAGCCTATATCCATCAATTATCAAAGAATACAATCTCTCATATGAAACTGTATCCTGTCCCCATGAAGAGTGCAAGGATAATCTTATTAAAGGCATTCCTTATCACGTCTGCACGCATAAAATGGGTATATTTGCATACGTGGTTGGTTTTTTCAGGGATATACGGGTAAAATATTTCAAACCCAAATCGTCTGATAAGAACTTGTCCTCTGAACGACGGAGTTACTATAATACCATTCAGCAAGCTTTGAAAGTATTCATTAACAGTGCTTATGGCGTGTTTGGCAGTCAAAATTTTCCCCTATTTTGTCTACCTGTCGCTGAAAGTACAACAGGAATAGGGAGATATTCAATTAAGGAAACTATTAAAAAATCAGAAAGCATGGGCGTAAAAGTATTATATGGTGACTCTGACTCAGTTTTTCTCTTGAATCCTTCAAAAAAACAGTTAGAAGATCTTTCATTATGGAGTAAAAATGAATTAGACCTTGATTTGGAAGAAGAAAAAACATATCAGTTTTTAGCTTTATCCGAAAGAAAGAAAAATTACGTCGGAATTTATAAGGATACAAAGAATGTAGATATCAAGGGACTTGTTGCTAAGAAAAAAAACACGCCCGAATTTATAAAGAAAATTTTTAATGAGCTTCTTGATATCTTAAAAGATATTACTGATGATCATGGTTTTCAAGAAGCAAGAAGTAAAATAATAGACCTCATAAGAACAAATCGCATGAAGATTGGAAAACCTGATGCATTTACTTTAGAGGATTATGTGATTAATATCAGTTTGCAAAAGAGTCTTGATAAATATGTAAAGGTTATTCCCCAACACGTTAGTGCAGCGAAGGAATTAAAAGAAATGACCGGAAGAGAACTACAAAAAGGTGAAACAGTCACGTTCATTAAGAGTAAAGGAAAAGGTGGAGCTAAAGCCTTAGAATTGGCTAAATTACAAGATATTGAACCTAAAAAATACCGTGAACTTTTAAAATCCGCCTTGGAACAGGTTTTGGATGCATTAGGCATTTCTTATGATGAAATTAAGGGACTGAAGAAAATGGATGCCTTTTTTTAGCCCTTTTTTTGTTTATTTTTTATAAAATGATATAAAGGACATTCATTACAATTGCGCTAATGATCGGATTCAGGATATTGTCATCCAATTTTACCGTTGATATGTCAATTAAGAAAAATACTGTTGCTCCTGCAAGTGAAATTATAATATTTTTAATCAGGTTTAAACCTTGTAAAAAAATGATAAGAGATAGAAAAGCCACTCCTAAAGATGCTATAAATCCTGCCATATATCCAATGAGTGTTTTTGGACTATTTTTAGGAAAATTCTTTTTTCCAAAACATTTTCCCATGATTGATGCCGCTCCGTCCCCAAGAGTTGCTATTAAAGCTGCGGCAAAAAAAATTGGAAAAGGAAAGAAAAATATGGTGGAAAATGCTAAAACTAAGGTAGCAGGTTTGGTGAATCCATATAATTCTTGGCCTTTCATTGCTTTTCCTAATAAATTTAAGACATTATCAGGGAGCAAATGAAATAAATTACGTTCAAAAAGAAGTGGCGCTAATCTCACATAATCTAAAGCGGCAAATATTAGAATTCCTGAGTATCCGACTGTTAATATCAACATTTTTCCAAAATCTTGTGCTGTAATCCCCCAAATTCCCTCTTGACTCCATAAATCCCCCCATATATTGATAGCAAATAACCAAAGAAACATGATCAGCAGCGCAGGAAATAAATGAAGCATTTTACGAGTTATATCTGTTTTAAAAGAATGCGTGTTATTCTTCGTTGTTAAACCATGAATTTCAATAAATTTTTCAACAGTTCTTCTCTCCCGAATACTTGGATTATTTTTGATATTTCGTTTTTGATAGTATAATATAAGCCATACCATAAATGGCGTAAAAATACAAATAAAAATAGTGCAAATATTTAGATATCCAATAAGAATGAGATTATCATCCAAGTAATAAAATGGATACACTATTCCCGCAACAACCCATAAACATGCTAACATGATCGAGTCATACATATTATGAAATTTAGGAAATTTCTTATTTAATCTATATCCATAATAAAGATGTCCAATACCATTAAGAAAGTAGATTATCGTTACAGGTAATGTGATCAATTTATACAAGATTATCAAATCAAGCTATTTCTTAGCAATAAATAGCAAATTGAATATGTAAATTAAAAATTGATTTAATATCTTTCGATAAATTGTGGTTTTATGTAAAAAAAATCAGTATAAAAAAAGTAAAATAAAAATAAATTAGAACGTTAAAAGAATGTTTTCAATGGTTTTTTGAATTTTATCCTTATTATCACCAAGCATCTCGTCAACTTTAAGTTTGAGGTTCAATAACGCAGATAATGACTTTATAATCGTGCCTTCAGCAACTACTTTTACTTTATTGTCTTCAGCGTGCAATTCTTTAACTCGTTTCATCATCACTTCTTGATATTCCTCAGCGGTCGAACTTTTTAGCTCGGTTATTTTTCTTATCTTCATTCCGGTTTTCGGATCTATTTCTGCCATTTTTTTCACCTTTAGTTATTGTTCTTCCTCATCTTTCTTTTTTATGCCCCCATCTTGTGCAATTCCTGCTGGAACTACAATATCATCGTATCTCATGCCGGTTGCCGTATCAAATTCATTCTCTACCTTTTGAGTAACTTTCCGTGCTATTGCTTTTTCTATTGCAGGTCTGTGGATGGTATTCATCGTACAAAAACTACATTCCTTTACGCTACCGTCAGGCATTGCAATACCAAAATGCACGATGCATCGTCTTGCACGTTCTATATTAAAGTTATAGGCGTCTTGAAAATGCATGCTTGAAATCAATAGCGTGCCGTGAGTAAATGCACTTACACTTTCCCAATTACCATTTATTAACAACTTGCTAAACATTTCCATTAATTTACCGGGCTTTTTCGTGTATTGTAACACTCCCAATAAAAATCTAGCACGTAATTGAGCTTTATCAAGATAATTCATCCCTTTATCCAAGGTTTCTCCAATACCTTTTCCAGCGTCTCCTAAGGATTCTAACATGTTGGTGAAAAGGCTTATGGGTTTCTTTTCTTTGTGTTTTACCTTTTCCCAGAATCTATTGGCAAAATCTATAACCTTAAGGGGATCAAAATATTCCATTATTGGAAGCATTTCTCCACTTGAAGGATCTAGCGCCATGTAGGTTGCAAATCCACAATCAGGATGACACGTGAATTCTACAGGTTCAACATCAGCCAAGAAAGAAATAATTCTTCCAAGCTCAACTATTGTAGAAAGTGGATACCATGCATTTTCAATACCAATTTTACCCTTCGTTTGCTTGTCAATTTCTTGTATGACATCAGCATTAGTAATCCTCAGGTTTGTCATTTCTTCATGAGAAATACGACCACATAAAGAAACGGGTTGGAAAGTGATTCCGCGAACAACATCGATATTATCAATAGCATATTGAATAATATTTCCGATTTCTATGTCGGTCACACCTTTAGCAATAGTTCCTACAAGGACTACAGAAGAAAGTCCTGCTTTTCGGCAGTTATCAATAACTCGTTGTTTATATTGAAAGAGATTTTTTATTCCTCTGGTTTTCTCGTAGGTAGCATCATTAATTCCATCGAATTGAAAATATAGCGTGTCTAAGCCCATTTCATGAACTTTTTTCGTCCATTCCAAACCACCATTTTTTTTTTGAAAACCATATCCATTTGTTGCACAGATTACTTCCTTAAAGCCATAATCTTTAGCCATTTTACATATCTCGGGGAAATCCTTTCTGACTGTTGGTTCTCCACCCGTAAACATAATAGCAACGGCAGGTATGGGTTTCTTCCTAAAGTGAGCCATAATCCTATCAATTTCTTCAAGAGTCGGTTCGATCCAATAACCACTTTTTAAAACATTTGCATAGCAAAAATTACAGTTAAAATTACAACGATTGGTCAAGTCGATTAAGACTAATTGACACGTCGAAAGATGCTGATCACACAATCCACAGTTATAGGGGCATCCTCTCAAGTCTGTTGATTCGCAATCAGGAGGATTGGCTTCTCCATTCTTGAGAAATTGCCATTCTACTTCACCTTTCTCGTTCTTTTTAGCGTAATGGGTCCATTTATAGTATTTAGCACTACTTGAAATTTTATCTTGAAAATATCCATGCTCCTTACATGTTTTTTTCATGAATATTTCGCCGTTTTCTTCAACTATTTCAGCATTGATAGGTTGTAGGCATTCAGGACATATTGATCGCGTTTTTTGATAAAAAGGCGTATTTAAATAGTCCGTACCATCTATGTGATACATTTTAATTACCGATTAAGTGTTTTTATTTATAAAGTTTTATTTAACTATTTGTTTGATCAAATAGAAAAATCGTTTAAATAAATAATTCTTGATAGTTTTTATTTATTTCGTCATTTTTTTTAGAATTTATTTTCATTATAATATAATACTAAAAAAAAACCCTAAGATCCTAAAATTTACGAATTAGAACCATTCAAGAAAAGAAATATGGTCGGGAAATAAGAAAAATAACCTTTTTTTGGTATTTCTCTATTGTCTTTTCCATATTTTTCTATCTACATGAGAATGAATAAGCGAATTTCTGAGATCATATAACGACCTGCTTATACTTACTTTATAATTTTTAGGATTTAACAGTCTTTTTGAATCTTCAGAAAGACGGATAATATCTTTTTCCATTTTTTGTCTCGCATCATGCCATCCTCCTAATTTTTCAAGGATCATTCCCTTTTGAACCTTTAATTTCAATAAGCTTTCAATCTTTGAAGGATTAAAAATCCTATAATATCTCATAGGATTTAAAGGATCATAAACATCTCCTTCATTGAGTGTTTCTTTATCAATTAATTCCATCACGTCCCCCGTCATAATGCCATCATCGTCATAAAGACGAAATACGTTCTTTTTTGAAGGTATAGTGATTTTTTCAACTTGATTTGCAACTTTAATTTTTGGTTGTTCCTCTAAAGATACGAGTTTATATACTCCTCCGAGTGCGGGATCATCATAGCACGTGGCGAGTTTTGTTCCAATTGCCCAAATATCTACTGAGCCTCCATGTGTTTTTATCTCTCTTATGAGATATTCGTCTATATCGTTAGAGGCAATAATTTTTGTATCCTGAAATCCTGCCTTATCGAGCAATTTTCTTACTTCCTTGCTGAAATATGTGATATCTCCTGAATCAATTCTGACACCTAAAAGATTCTTCCCCTTGGCTTGAAGTTCCTTTCCTATAATAATCGCATTTTTACATCCTTCAATGATATCATAGGTATCAATCAATAAAATGCAAGCATCCGGATATATATCTGCATATGCTCTGAATGAATCTAGTTCGGAATCAAATGACATCACCCACGAATGAGCCTGCGTGCCTTTAATATCCATCCCCTGTATTTTCCCCGCCAAAACATTTGAGGTTCCTACGCATCCACCCACCATGGCGGCTTCACTTGCAGTCAAGCCCCCATTAGGTCCTTGAGCCCTTCTCAATCCAAATTCTAAAATAGGCTGGCATTCTGTTGCTAACCACATTCTATTAGCTTTTGTAGCACATAAGGTAGAGAAGTTAAAACAATTTAGGAGCAATGTTTCAATTAATTGACACTGAATGAGCGGACCTTCAACTTCCATTATGGGTTCATGAGGAAAACTTATTCTTCCATCATCCATGCTACGAATTGTCAATTCACATTTCCATTTCGCCAAATAATTTAGAAAATCATCCGAAAATACGTTCTGTTTTTGGAGAAAAAGGATATCTTCCTCAGAAAAATGCATGTCACATATAGCTTCAATGGCTTTATTTAATCCATAACAAATAGCATAAACGCCTTTAAATGGAGCTTTCCTAAAAAATAAATCAAAAACAGCGGATTTAAACGCAATTTTCCTCAAAAGATAGCCATTAGCCATTGTAAGTTGGTAAAAATCAGTTAGCAATTCATATCCATTAAAAATTTAAGATCACCAAAAAACATTCTAAAATAAAAAATACTGTTAATGAAAAATAAACTTTCGTCAAGATTTTAATCATTTATTTTTTACTTGACCTAATGATAAAAAAGTACTTTTATAACAGTGAAAAAATTATGTTGTAACTAGGTCCCCATCTTATACTTTCATAATTTTTCGATTTTTCTTATATTTTTTACCACGTACATCTTTAAAAAACCATCTTTTGTAAGCTTGCCACTTGTTTTCACTTTATCCCCTTGTTTCAGCCCATTCTTTTCTTGTAATTTTTCACTAATCCTGATATTTAGACTGTCCATGCTTACTATGTCTTCCTCTCGAAAATCACTTTTTTTTGCAATCTTTGGACCAAACCTCACATTCTTTAAAGCAACAAGATAATATACCGTAGAAATATCTTGGAATTCTTGTAATTTTTGTTCAATACCAATAACTTCTCCCTCGTATATCATGATGCTTTTATCAAGGCGTTCCATCAGAGGAAAGTTATCGGATTTTTCGTTTATTAACCTAACGGATTCTTCTTCATCCTTGTTATTTCCTCCAGCTACTTGAATTGATTTGATTGTATTTTCAAAATCTTCAGGAAGTTTTGTAAAATTCCACTCTTTTAGGGTTATCCAGCCTTGCTTGAAGCTAAAGATGACTCCTACCCAAAAGTGATTGCATAATCCCATGGCTGACCCTATTCTACAATCACAATCTCGTTCCGGATTGGAGATGTTCTCGGGCGTGATGGATAAATAACTGGTATTTTCCCAATTCATTCCCTTAAATTTTAGTTCAATTTCATGCTCTTTAGGATTTATTACTTTAATATTTGTTAAGCGTTCCCTGTCTTCTCCGTTAATTATTTTCAATGCTACTCGGATTCCATCTGTTACTATTTCTAATTCCTTCTTCTCTATGATTTGATCCATTTCCTCTTCTGAAATCGAGTCCAAAATAAATTCAATTAGTTCAGACTTTTTAAGTTTAGAAAAACCTTTTATGTTGTATTCTCTACAGAAAATCTTTAATTTATCCACGTTCACGTATTGCAAGAGGTAAGTCAAAAAGGTTCTATCATTAATTTTTCTTCTCATCATTTCACCTCTTAAGTCATTAGAATATTTATTCAAGTATGTTTATAACAATATTGGTTTTACTTTGATTATAGTGTAGATGTATTAGAAGAAAATAATAATATGGTATAAAAATAATTTTCTTGTAAACCTTGAAATGCTGAAATTAATATCGTAATTTTTTTGAACTAATTCTATTTTAAAGTATTTTGAATATCCTTTTTTCTATACCTCCATTAGGATTTCTTCACATAAATATTTTGTTTCATCGAATAAGGATCGAACATACCCGGAATTGTTCTTGCGTCTAAAAGCCCGAGTGAGAGCGTCTTTAAAATCGTCAAAAGTATCGTACACGGCATTATATACTACTTCTGATTTGATTTCCTGCCATAATTTCTCAATTTCGCTCAAATCGGGGCTATAAGGGGGTAAAAACACCAACTCTAATTGCTCCTTAACTTGCTCTAAAAACGGTTTTAAGAGCTTGGCGTGATGCGATCGAGCGTTATCCAAAAACATGTAAATCTTACCCTTACTTCCATACACTTCAACAACTTTACGCAAGAACGTCTTGAAATTGGCGCCGTTTAACGTTTTAATGTATCCATAGATGCCCTCGTCTTCGAACGGATTAATCGCACCAACGACGTTAATCTTTTCGTGAGAATTGTAGGTGCGTAGAATTGGCTTCGTCCCTTTAAGAGCGTACATCTTGCGAGGTTCTCCCGAACGATAAAATGTGCTTTCGTCTTCGATTAGAATCGTGTCCTCGGGACGGAGGCTTCGAAGGATCTGCTTCTTTTTTTCTAAAAACTCTTGTTTTTTTGAGGATCCGCTTTCGCAGGTAAAGGCCTCGGCACGAGCCTGGTTATTTTATGACGCCTCAACACCCGCCACGCCCCGCTAAGACTCATTTCTACGCCCCATTTTCGCCTCACGTGCTCTACAACGAGCTTGAGCATCCAATTACTGTAATCAAATCCCAGCTCTCGAAGAGATTTGAGCACGTCTTGGACAAGCTCTACTTGCTCCCGGTTCGTTAAAAAAGGAGGTCGTCCCGAGGGGGGAACGTCTTCTAATCCCGTGGGTCCCTGCTCGTTCCATCGATGAATCCATTTTCGGACGATTTGAGGCGTGACAAACAGTTCGTCCGCAACTTCCTGAGTTGACTTACCCTCGTGAAGCTTTATAATTGCCAAATACCTTCTTGCCGGCTTGCTCATTATCGTCTTTTTGTATAACATCTTTAATTCCCCGAGGGGAAGGTGAGGAACTACCCTGAGTGCTATCATGATTTATATAGCAGTAAAAAATATTATGAAAGGGAGTGATATGGATATATATAACTTCGAAAGCAATTTATTCAAAGCACTTTAATTTCTAACTTTAAATACATAATATGAGAGGATAGAATGCACATCGAATATAATGATAAGATTTAAATAATCAGTGTTCTTTTATTTTATAAATAAACGGTGTTCATTTAGAAATGTCGAAAATGAAAGATAGCTTTATAAAAGAAAAATTCGGTGAGATCAAGTTTGGTGAAGAATCTTCCATCTGTTACTCTGATTTCGAGCGATCCTTTAACTCTTATCTAAAGAATAAAGGCACTCCACGTTATTCACACTACATAGAACAACGAAAGAAAAATGGAAAATATCTCGATGAATTCGAAGAAGGATTTAACACTTTTCTGTCTTAAAATGAAATGATTATAATTTCTTTCAATTTTTTTACTTTTTTTTTATTCTAATTGTTATCCTTTATATCTCATGATAAATCTATCAAATTGAAGAAATAAAAATAAGTCATAGTGGCGAATGATTAATCAAAATAATGTTGAAATATATAAAAGGTTGAATTATTATATTATACTTAGAATATTTTAAAATGAATAATTTTAACTAGAATCCAAGATTATCCAAACTTGAAAATAGAAAAAAAAATACTCTACACACAATAAAAAAAGATGTCAGATAAAGAAATTTGGACGATTAAGCTCGATTGGCTCAATATCGTATATCTTTTAGGTTTAGAGAGCATAGATGAGATTTCAGAACAAAAGAAAGATAAGGTAATAAAAAAAATAAGTAGGACCATCGATAAAGAAACCCTCCTTGACTTAGATCCACATAAATTAGATAAAATCGTTGCTGACGAATTAGCGGAAGTTATGAAAAAGGAATTAACTCAAAAAGCTCGTGAAAACGAAAAAAAGGAAAAAGAATTGCGCACTAATTTTATCCCATTTAATAACGGAGCAAACATCTATATTGATCCAAAAGACTTGAAAGATTTTAATATTGACATGGATGGAGATCCACAAGAATTTCTAAAAAAGATTGCTAAAAAGCTTTTTAGTGGAGATACTGATCCTGATGATGATAATGATAAAAGTCAAGAGGATTCCACGGGGTATTACATATAAAACCGTTGAGAAAGCTATTATAGACAAGATTCAATTTTTCACCACTTTTTACCATTTATTTTATTAATTTATGATACTTTATGAAGATAATTTTTCTTCAATGATTA
>DXJM01000348.1 GCA_019057355.1 Promethearchaeota archaeon
AATTTTATCTAATAATATAAAAAATTTATTTTGAAAAAAACCACTACCTCGGAGAAGAAAAATGCTATTCCAACAAACAAATGCGCTAATGTATGTTATTGCAATACTCATAGGTACCATTATCGTTGCACTAGTCCTCTTTTTAGCTGTATTGCTTATAGAATCTAAACAAAGAGCGAAGGATAAACTCTTAATGATCATTATCATTGCGTTATTCACGGTAGTTATTTTACCAATCATAATGAACGCTATTGGACTGGTCTTTTCTGCTATTGGAGATTCTGTAGCGTCTATAAGAAACGCGATTGATAATGGAGGGAGAAATCACATGATATTCATGATACCTATTTTTGGATTTCTCATTTTACTTGCTGTGAACAAATATCTTCTTGATATTTCTTGGGAAACCGCTTTATGGATTACATTAATCGTGCTATTCGTGCTATTTTTCATGTTCTGTTTCTTACCAGAACTCGAGAGCAATTTTGTTGATAATCCATTAGTTTAAAGCCCATTATCAAAAAATATTTATCTTTTTTTTTATTTTATCACTCGTTATAAGATAATTTTTAAATTCCCTTCACCGACAAAAATATTTAAAGGGCCCATGGTCTGTTATTTTTCACGGACATTCTAAGCGTTAACCTTAAGTTCGTCGCGTTCCTCTATTAGTTCATAAAACTATCAACTATTTTAAGAGGGGTCTCATGGAGCCTGAACTAATTCCAGTGCAGGTCGGTTGGCAAGACAATTTTTCTACCTTTTTTATCGAACTGATTTGTCCAAACGAGCCAAAAGGCTGTCCGTCTGAGATCGTTATTAAGCACGGCCACGACACCTCAGTAAAGGGCCGTCCACAGCATTACGAGTGTAAACATTGTCGAAGGCACTTCTATCCGCACACATCTGGATTTTTTTCTCAATTAGAAGAGTCCATAAACGAACGCTTGTTTTCTGCGCTAAAGGACGGAAGCATCGATACCAGCCTATTGGGGGAGATTAGCGGTTCTTCTCCTGGAACCGTCTCGAGCCTCATAAGATACGTGATTGAAAAGGTTGCAAATCATCCAAAAACCGAACTTTTTTGGAAAAGTCCTACCACCGCTCAAGCCATCTTTATTGACGAAACGTGGATTAACATTTCCAAGAAAACGTGGTATTTGATCGTTCTTTTAAGCGAAAAAGGAAGCGTTCTCGCCTTTGAATTGGTAAAGCATCGAACTTCGAACAAGATTATAGAATTGATCAAGCGAGCTGAAAGCAGGTTGGGTGATCCAGCAAGGATGCTAATTACGGACGATTTCTCCACGTATAAAGGAGCGGCAACGGGTTTGAAAAGGGACCTTGTTCACGTCAGGCACATTCATAAGCCTCCTTATGGACGCGTGATAATCGACTTGATCGAAATTAAGAAAAAGGAGATCCTGACGACTCACATTGCAACAATTAACGACGTCCTGCTTGAAACCAACACTTTCATCGTAAGAATCTCTAAGTCAGTCAAGAAGATTTACGAGAAAGGAAAAAAAGGACGAAAAAAGGGAGGAAAAAATCGACCAAGAGACGTTATCGAGCGTGAAAAGCGACAAAATGCGAAAAAGAAAAAGGGAGCAAAAAGAGGCCCTAAAGACCCGTATAAAAATGGAACAACTCACGTGTATCATTACAACAAGAAAGAGGGATTGTTTCACCCGAAATACGGTTCGGATGAAAAAGTTGTCGCTTGTTTGAAAGAACTCTTGCCAGTGTTCAAAAATAAGCACGTGACAACTAATCCCGTGGAAAATATATTTTCAGTGATTAATAAACTTATTGATTTTAGAGGGAAGCGGGATTTAAATTTTTGGCGGTTATTAATCCGTTATTTCTTTACCGTCCGAGAATACCCATTACTTCTAAGAGAGATCCTTGACGCGCTGGAGCTCTCACCTCAAGTTCGCCATAAGGCATCCTTGAGAATAATATCGTGATGGTGACGCATTATTTGAAATCTGTCGGGAAAATAAAGAGAGGTGAATAAAGATTTAAATCATGAAGGGAAATTAAAAATTATCTAAAAAATTGATTAATAAAAAAAAGATTAAATAATTGGAATGATAACCACAAAAAAAAAATTACTGCACCCTCCGTAATAATTTTTTCAACCATTTAGGTAATAAAAATCCAGAATATAATGCAAAAGCAGAAAAAATTCCAAGCAATCGGATAAGGATCAATATTATTTCATTAAAGGTGATGATAGCATCAATAGACGCAAATAGTACAAAAGTAGAAAATCCTGCAATCATTAATTTTCCTTTTAATTTCAAGTCAGGATCATCGGTTCTCATGGTTTCAATTCCAAACGTGATCCCAGTAATAAAGATGTAGACTAGGACAATTGCTAAAGATATTTCAAGAAAATAATGATATTCAATATCGGTCGCTCCAACTAAAGATCCTAAAAAATGAGTATTATTTGTAAAGAGCAATAGCAAGAGATGTATCTCAAAAATGATACTAAAAATAACAACAAAGGACACTATTATTTTTTGTTTTTCCACTAAAATGAGATCTGTAAAAACTATTGCCCACATAATGAGACCTACGGGAATGAATGCATTTCCAATAAAAATATATAGAAAAACGGGAATAGGTTCACCATAGTTAAAGAGTGCATGTATGAATGAAATGGCTGATGGCATCCAAGGTTCAACTAATACGATTACCGTTATTCCTAATAAGAGAAAATCACGTTTTTTCGTCATAATATATTTTGAAATGATGCTAATGCTCGCTAAAATACCAATAATTAAAATGATGTTGCTCATTATTCCTGATATAAAATCAAAAGTGCTAAGTATCATTCTAAGATTCCTCAAACCCTATTTTTTCATAATATACCATATTTTTACCAAATTTAAACTTTTCTTGTCTTTTTTCACGCCCCAAAATATAGGCTATTTCTCTTTTATAAAAACATTAAGCAGCCAGTTAGGTATAAAAAATCCGAGATATAGAAATAAAATGCCTATAATGAGTATGATTCTCGTGATCAGTAGCATTTTGGTGTCAATCGTTATTATAGCATCGATAGAGGCACTTATTGCGAATAATATAAACCCAATAATCATAAAAATCCCTTTTAATTTAAACTCTCGCTTACCCCTTTTAATTGTTTCTAGTGCAAATGCGAATCCAGTAAATGTGATATATACAACTACTCCTATTAAATATATCAATGTAAACCATTTATATTCGATATCAACTTCTCCTTGTAAAACTCCTATAGAGGTGGGTTCCAAGAAAAATAAAATAAAGAAAAGCACTTCAAATATTACCCCCGATATACCTACAAGTCCTATAAGCAGTTTTCTCTTTTGCGTGAATATTAATTCCGTACATAGACATGTCCATGCAAGAAGACCAATAGGTATGAACACGTTTCCAAGGAAACGATATGTCTGTTCGTCAAGCCCTATTCCGTTATTAAAAAAAGTCCATATGAACGAAATTGCTCCCGGCCACCACGGTTCTGCCAAAATTGCGATCGCTATCGCAAAACAGATAAAATCCACCCTTTTAACCTTGTAATATTTATAAAGAACAAGGATAACGATTAGTATGGAAATGATGAGAATCGCTAAACTTAATGATCCAGAAACAAAATCGAAAGGGTCTACCATGTTGGTATATTTATAATGACTCGTCGAATATATATTTATTCATATATCCTCTCTTTAATTTCAGATTATATATAAAAATTAGTGTTTCGATATACATCATGTCATAAATTTCACTCATTCAACTCATTTAAATATCTTAATGCTCCATTTTAAACCTATAATC
>DXJM01000349.1 GCA_019057355.1 Promethearchaeota archaeon
TGTAAAAATCTTTTCAATATTTTAATAATATAATGGATAAATGATAAAAAAATCTTACGAAATATGAACAAGCTTGCAAGAATTTGAAAGAAAAATTGAACGAAAAGACATTTTAAAAAACCTACTTATTAAGGTTTATCCTCTTTCATTAACAATAATTTTAAAAAATTCGGTTTTAATGAACATTTTTTAAAAAAAAAAGTAAAAGAACCTTATTCCTTTATAATACATTGTGATAGGTTATTTAATGATAAGTTGTTTTTTTTAAACAAGATAAGTACTCAACACCAATAAAAGCACGAACAATGGAAGAAAACATTCAGTCCTGCGACATAAAAAAAGTGCCCTCAAAACGAATTTTTGAATATAGCACGGTAACGAAAAAGAGGCTCCTGATTTCAATAAGCATCACATTAGCCGTCATGTTTATCGAATTACTGGGAGGATTAATTATCAATAGCGTGGCGTTAATTAGCGATGCTGGACACATGTTTACTCATGTTGTTGCAATTGGAATCGGGTTATTTGCAATTTTAATCTCACAGAAACCTCCTTGCTCTCATAAAACATATGGATTATATCGTGCCGAAGTATTGGGTGCATTTATTAATGGATTATTTCTCATCCCCGTTGCAGGGATAATGATTTATGAAGCAATAGATAGAATATTTAATCCCTTGGAAATTAATGGCGTCTCCATGCTTATTCTTGCCATTATCGGTCTTTCTGTCAATTTAATTAGCATTGCCTTGCTTTTTAATAGCTATAAAACCAATCTTAATATAAAGGGCGTGTTTTTTCACATGTTTGGAGATGCTGCCTCGTCCATTGGGATTGTCGTGGTAGCGGTAGTCATTTTGGGCACGGGGTGGACTATTTTGGATCCAATCGTGAGCATTGGAATTTCAATCGTCATTCTCTATTGGAGTTGGAATATATTGAGAGATTCTTCGAGAGTGCTACTTGAAATTGCACCAAAAGGATTGAATAGCCAAATGATACGTGATGATGTCATTGAAAGCTTTCCAGATGTAGAGGAAATGTATCATATCCATTTTTGGGCGATTACACCTGACATGCTGGTGCTTTCGGCTCACATTAAATTGAATGATAACGATGTTCAAGTTGAAGAAATTGTTGAGATGTCATCAAAAATAACTCGCTTCTTGAAGGATAAATATAATATTATTGAAGCAACCATTCAAATCGCATTGAACGATGAAGATGGGAGTTGTAATATCTAGATTGGATCTTTTTTTAAAAATCTTGCTTGGATCATGTCTTCATAATATGATAAGATAACAGAGCAAAATTATTCTCTTTCATTATTTAATGTTATTTTCCATAAAATTATATATACTAATGTGTTCTATGATTATTCAACATACATAAATATAAATGAGAAAAAACATGGAATATATTGGAAATTTAGGATTGTTAACGCTCGTTCTCATAACCATAGTATATCTTGCGTGCTTTTTCTACTCGTTAAAATCGTACCTCAAGAGCCGGGAAACTACGAAAATATTTTTGATGATTTGGTGCATCGCGGTTGGAACTACTTACATCCCCTGGATATTAAGAATTCTATTTCTTGACGTCAATGAAACAAATACCACGTTATTATATCCTTACTGGGCATATTGTTATGTTCTGGGGGCGCTGTCACTCATATCACTAGATATAGCTGTTTTAACCCTCAGTCCTTATCGCGGATCGTTAATTTTCAAGATTTTTGCGATGATAATAGCTTTAACCTTTGTAAGCGTGATCATCGTCTTGATATTGGGATTTAATGTAGATATCGTTAGATTTATGGGTTTCAATGACCTTAGAATAAGCGATACTCTCGTTTATATCTACTTCTTCATCTTGATCGTATTTTATATTACCCTGCCTAACGCTATTTTTATTAATTTTATAATCAAGGGGCGATCAGAAAAAAGTTATGCATATAAACGAGTAAGGATAATCGAGATTGGCATTATCATGTTTTCAATTGGTATAGCACTCGATGGCTTGAGGTTTCCTTTCGATATAGGAATATTCATTGCAAGGGTAATCCTTCTCGTGGGAGGTCTATTCGTGGCAAAGGGTTTTCTCATGAAACAAGACGTATCATCTTAATCGACATTTTTTATAAAAATTCTTACTTTTTTTTTCTTATTGAACCTGGAGGAAAGAGAACTAATTATTCCACAACTGGCAAAAAAAACTTGAAGAACTAGATAGTAATAATAATTAAAAGGAAAGGAAAAGGAAAAAAAAATTGATTATTCAAGTCCACCTTTTGAAGAACTTTTTGCCGCTATGATCCTGTCAACGCGTAATATGAGATTGGAAAGTTCCACGCCTGCTTTTATCACGTGTTTGATCAATGCGGAAGGCTCTATTATCCCTTTCTTGAACGTATTTTCGATGGTGCCGGTAATCGTGTCTATCCCTATCCACTTGTCTGCATCGGTCTTGTGTGCTGCGCGCAGTAGAGTTATCTTTTCTACTTCGTCCAATCCCGAGTTTTGCACCAGGACTTTTGGAATTTCTTCTAAGGCTAAAGCAAAACTCAAAACAGCAAGTTGTTCCTTTCCACTCACTTCATTAGAATAGGTTTTTAATCGTTTTGCAAGTTCCATGTAGGTAGCACCTCCCCCGGCTACCACTAATTGCGTATCCATCACTTTGGCAACAACATTCAAGACATCATGTAAAGCTACCTCGGCAGTATCCAGGATCTTTTTTAAACCCCCCTTCAAGACAATAGAAATGGCTTTGGGATTCTTGCATCCTTCAAACAGGGTATATTCATCATTATCGATTTTTTGGAACTTTATTTTTTCAGCATATCCAAGGTCTGCCTCCGTGAGGGAACTCAAATCATCTACTAAATTGGCTCCAACTGCTTTTAAAATGGCTTTTAGATTATCTTCGCTTAAATTTTTAATCGCACCAATTCCTTCTTTTGCTAAATGAGCGGCAAATTTATCAGAAACCTCCTTGTTATTGACGATCATGTTAACTCCCACTCCCTTGAATATTTTGATATATTCCATTAACATTTTCTCTTCTTGATCGAGAAACTTCTGCATGTCTGCGGGATTGAAAATTTGTATTTGAGCGTCATATTCCGTCTTTACGACATCAAGTTTCTTTCTAACAACCGCAATTTTAGCATTCCTTATGATATCGGGCATTACAGGACTGGCTTTTGATTTTTCCAGATATAATCCTTGAATGACTTCAGAATCTTTGAGAGATTTTCCCGGAGCTTTCACGATCTTGATATTTCCCACTTTATCAAAAGTTGTTTCGCTAGAAATTTGTCTCACTGCTTTTATCGCTAAATCTGCGAAATGACTTTTTAACATGGATATCTCTTTTGAATTCATCGCGGTGATTGCCGCATTTTTAAGGATTGCTATATCGTCTTTCGATATTTTTTCTTCTATTTTGTTTATTATCTCTATTGCCTTATCTGCTGCTAGTTTAAATCCGTGACGGATTGGTTGGGTATGGACATCTTGTTCTGTTAGCTCAAGCGCATTTTTTAACAAAGCAGCTGCAAAAATGGTAACTGATGTTGTCCCATCTCCTATTTGTTCGTCAATATTTTTTGCTAAATTGACAACCATGTTGGCGGCAGCGTTCTCTATATCCAAGCCCTTTAATATTTCGGCACCATCATTCGTAATTGTTACATCACCTAAACCGTCGACGAGCATTTTATCCATGCCCTTTGGTCCAAGAGTTGAACGAACTGTTTCAGCGATGGTCATTATTGCGTTTATATTTTGGTAACGGGCTTCCTTCTCACGCTTATCCTCGGTACCTTCTTTTAATATGAGGATAGGAACTCCTGATAATTGTGACATCTTTTATTCACTTTATAATTTTTATTTGATTTTTATAAAATTTTTTTTCTATAATATATATAATGATCTCTATATCATACCATCTGATAAAAAGTTTTGGGCTAATTTTTTTTCTTCCCTGATCAGATTAAACCTGTTTTAGGTTGATTTAAATCGTAGTACATGATACAGACGGTAAAAGGCAAGTGATTGAGGTGAAAATGTTCCTTAAAAATAAACTCTCGTTTTTCATACCACTCTTTTAATTCAACGTTTTCCCCTATTATTCCGATTTCAATCCTTTTAGCACCCTTTTTTCTCATTTCATTTTTTACATGGTCAATAAGAGCTGTGCCGTATCCTTTATTTCGATATTCAAGTAAAACACCCAGTCGTTCTAAATAAAAGACTTTCTCATTTGCGTTCTCTATTGCCACGCATCCACGAGCCTCAGGAACTACCTTCAATATAAAATATCTCTTACCTTTTTGAAAATCAGTGACAATCCACTCATCCGTGCAGTTGGATGGGTGCGTGGGAGCATTTTTTAAAGTTAGGTTGAATCTTGATGCAACATCTTGATGGGATTTTCTGATGAGATTTGATAATAATGAAATGTCTGAGGTATTTGCTTCAGTTATTTCAACTGACATTGCCATCCCATGATTTCGGTCATTCAATTTGTACGAAGCTGCTATTTTTATACGTCTTTAAGACCATGTCCGAAATGGTGCGAACGACGTAATTTTTTTTATTTAACTCCCGGATGAAATTATGCACGTCTTCTGACATTTTAAACCGACATATCAAGAATGCCGATTGATCTCCGGTCGTGTGAAAAGCTGAGCATACTTCGGGCTTTTTACAGATTTCTTCAAGTATTTCTTCCGTATGCTTGCCGTCTATCTGTATTCGGATAAGAAATGTCAGTTCATAGCCAAGCTTACTATTGTCAAGCTCTAAGGTAAATCCCTTAATTGGACCACTCGCAGATTTTAACTTGCTGACACGATTATGAATCGTGCCAATTGAAATGTTTAGCGTTTCCTTTATATCTCGATACGACGTGCTCGAATCCTTCTGGAGGATCTTAAGAATTTGCATGTCCATTTCGTCAAGGTGTTCCTTTTTCATTCCTAAACTCGACTACCTGTAATTTTTATCGGGAATTGCATTATTTTTTCAACAACATGTATAATTGAACTTTCGTTAAAAAAATTACGCTGGTATCATGAAAATATGAACATTATGTTACAGAAGGTATTTAATTATGAACAAAATTATGGTTATTAAGCAGTATAAACCTCATCGGGATTAAAGATTTTTTCGCCTCGTATTTTTAAGGCGCCCCCTTCATATTCCCTGTGAAAACACGAATAGTATCCTGTATGACAGGCGGCCACGTTTTGTTTTACTTTTAATAACAGGGTATCCTTATAACAATCAACAAATAGGTGCTGGACTTCTTGAACATGACCGCTTTCCTCCCCTTTTTTCCACAATTTTTTTCGTGACCGAGAATAATAGCAAGCAATTCCCGTTTCTAATGTCTGCCTCACCGCTTCTTCATTTGCAAATGCCAGCATCAAGACTTCACCAGTCTTGTAATCCTGTGCAATCACGGGAACCAAAGCCCCCTCTATTTTAGAAAAGTCCAACAACTCTATTAAAGTATCTATTTCAAGTTTCGAAAATTTTTTCATGAGTATTAAAATTCTTTATCTTGTATATATTTATATTACTATCATACCCCCCATTCATGAGAATAAATTGTCATGGCACACGAAAATAATGGCTTTAAAATCGATCCGTGGAGTTCTTCCAATATAGATGATGATGATATAGAAAAATTGGTAAAAGAATTCGGTATTGAAAGAATGGATGAGAACATCCGGCAAAAAGTGCTTCAAAATCGCTTTATTAGACGAAAGATCATATTTGGACATAGATCACTCAATGACGTGTTTAAAGCAATAGAATCAAAGAACCCTTGGGCTGTCATGAGCGGGATTAAACCTTCGGGATCGTTTCATCTCGGGACCCTTACAACAGCCTTAGAAATAGTCGAATTTCAAAGAATGGGCGCAAAGGCATATTATTGCATCGCTGATATTGAGAGCTGGGAAGATAACGGGATCTCTTATGAAGAAGCAGAACAGGATGCAGTTGATAATCTTGCAGATATCCTTGCACTCGGATTAGATACTACTCCAAAGAGAACATATATTTGGAGGCAGTCACGAGAGCCCATCGTCAAGGACGTGTGCTTCAAGGTAGGCAGGCTGGTCACGCAAAACATGTTGAATGCGATTTACGGGGAAAAGCCCTTTGGGCTGTATTTAGCAGCCTTGATTCAAGTAGGAGATATTGTTTTACCGCAAGTTATGGACGGCCCTCAACCCACCATAGTTCCTGTAGGAATAGATCAAGACCCTCACTTGAGATTGACCCGAGATTTGACTGAAAGATATTACAAGTCATTTTTTAAACCAGGAGCCACGTATCATCGATTATTACCCGGATTAGATGGTTCTGATAAAATGTCCAAGCGAAATCCCAACAGTTATTTTACTTTTAATGAACCTCTTGAATCAATCGAAAAAAAATTGAAAGGGGCATTTACAGGCGGACGAAGAAACAAAAAAGAGCAACAAGAACTGGGAGGAGAACCTCAGAAATGCATGATTTATAAGATTCTCATGTATCATTTTGAACCAGATGATAAAAAACTCGCAGAAGAGTTTGAAGGATGCATTAAAGGGGAATTATTGTGTGGCGAGCATAAAAAAACATGTATAGAGAGAGTCTTGAATTTTATCAAGGAGCACCAGGAGAAAAAAGAAAAATTAATAGAAAAAGCCCGGAACATGCTGGATGTTCAATGAGTTAATGCATTCTGTTCATAATTTTTTCAACTTCACCGATAAAATCGCTAAAATTATTTAATAATGGTTCCTTATCTTTTTCCTTGATAAGAACTGAAACATAGTAATCCTCATCATTGATCTTGACCTTATGCAGGTACGACAGGAGGGAATCCTCGACA
>DXJM01000350.1 GCA_019057355.1 Promethearchaeota archaeon
ATCATTGAAAATGATATATCTAAAAATTTAAATTCTCGGCTATATTAAAAAAAACATAGTAGATTATTATTTATCACACAATTGGTCCAACAATATCATGCTTTTTGAACTTCCAGTAATAGATGCACTTCGAGAAACACTCAAGAATCTCGGAGCTCATCCAATTTATTTTATCTGCCTTTTTATCATAATCCCTATAACGTTATTATGTAGTTTAGCTGCTTTAGTTTTGATTTTTCTCAAGATTAATGGTTTAGAAAAGAAAACGAAATTGATGAGAAAAATAAACGGGTACATTCAAGAGGGTTCTAAAGTATACTTGAATCAACAAGCTCGGATGTTGCTAGTTGTATTAACAATCCTTTTTGTTCCCGTAGGGCTTACCGGAATTCAATTTCTTGCCTCTCCTTTTTTTGGGTTCCTCATTACAGGCATAATTTTTCTCGTCGGATCCTTTAGTTCCTTAGCAGCAGGATATATCGGGATGACAGCTGCTACCAGAACGAATATTTTAGTAGTTGAGGCATCCATGGAAGATAAAAATGAAGGATTTAAGATTGCATATTACGGGGGAATGATAACTGGAATATTGAACATTTCATTATTCATTCTTGGAATATGGCTGATATTAATTATTACCAATGCAAACTTGTATTTAATCGTGGGATTTAGCTTTGGTGCGAGTGTATCTGCTCTCTTAGCTCAAGTTGGCGGTGGAATTTATACCAAGAGCGCCGATATTGGTGCAGATCTTGTTGGTAAGTACGAAATGGAAATTAAAGAAGATGATCCCAGCAATCCTGCCATAATTGCTGACTTAGTTGGCGATAATGTGGGAGATTGCGCGGGAAGGGGGGCTGATCTCTTTGAAAGCGCTTCATCCGATGCAATTGGAGGAATGATATTGGGATTAAGTCTTTTCATCATGACGGGGAATCCGATTTTTATCATTGCAAACATAACTCTAATTGCATTAGGAACATTTTCTTTGTACTTTACCACGCTTTTTTTAAAAGTTAATTTCAAGAAAACTTCAAGGAGCGTCTGGAAAGTATTTATATCCTCAACAATTTTCAATTTATGGATTTTACTTGGATTGAATTTGTTATTGTTTGGTCCATTGGGAATTTTATTGTTCTTTTCAAGCAGTATAGGTTTAATTGCTGCATTTATGGCAATTTTTTTTACCGTTTATTATACAAGTATTAAATATAAACACACTAAACGAGTAGCTGAAGCGAGTCAAGAGACTGCTTCTTTAAACGTTTTATCGGGATTATCTACTGGTCTTCTATCTACTTTTTGGCCAATTGTAATCTTTGGAATAGGGGTAATATTTTCATTTCTTTTTGGATATTATTTTGGTATAAATTATTATTATGAAGTACTGGAAATTGATCCGGTGAATATATTTGGAGGTCCCGTAAATTATATCATTTTAATCATAAGTTTTGGGATATGGGGTGTATCTATGGCATCATCATCAAGTGATACAATTATCAGTACAATACTGAGTTATGATACTTTTGGACCAATAATGGATAATGCTGCTGGTATAGTTGAAATGGGTAATTCAGAAGCACCCGAACATTTAAGAGAACATTTAGACGACTTAGACGCCATGGGAAACACGACAAAAGCAATTTCAAAAGGTTTTGCATTAATTTGTGGTGGTTTTAGCAGTATTGTATTATTTTTAACTTTTCTAATGTCTGCAAGTTCATTGGCAAATGAAATACCTAGCATCATCCCTTCAAATCAACTTGTTGATATCTTTAATAATATCGATTTGTATGATCCATTGATTATTTTTGGTCTTTGTGTTGGAGCATTAATCCCCTTTTTATTTTCTTCAATGATTATTAGTGCTGTCAAAGATGGTGCCCGAGAAGTGGTAATTGAGGTTAGGCGGCAATATAAGGAAATTCCTGGATTAAAAGAAGGGAATGCAGTACCAGAATATGAAAAATGTATTAAGATCTCTGCAAAAAATGCTCTTACTAAAATGTTAAAGCCAGTCTTAACAGTGACCTTCATTACGATTATAATTGGCATTCTCTTCGGCCCGATGGTGGTTGCTGGATTTTTAATTGGGAACTTAATAGGTTGTCTTATTATAGGATTATTTTTCAGTATAAGCGGGGCAACGTTAGACAATGCAAAAAAAGGAATAGAATTGGGATTATATGGAGGTAAGAACAGCAAGGCTCATAAAGCGGCAATCATTGGAGATACCGTGGGAGATCCCTTAAAGGATGCAGCTGGTCCGAGCATGAATATTATAATAACGACAATAAATACCCTGGCATTGACATTTCTTCCATTATTCATAATGACTGGATTTTTATGGGAGATCTTTCCTATAATCACATAATTTTATGCAAAATTTTTATATATTATTTATTAGTTTTTTTCAAGTAAAGAGCTAATTCCTTTTTCAACTATTTTTTTTAGATTGAAATAGGGTCATTTCTTTGAATTGTTAAAAATCAACACCATTGGTAAACTTGTACGAGACAACTGCATCCTTTAATTCTTCAAAGGAAATTATCCCCTGATCATATCCTATAATAATAAGCATGTAAGATATAACAAAAAAGAATAAATAAAATATAAAGATTTTTAACCTATATTGAGATATTTACTGATTTTCACGTGAAAAATTTATCAGAAATTTTATCCGCAGAATTAAAAATAGTTACTTCTCCATTAAAATTTTCCAAAGTATCGTGAAATTCCTTTTCAAATTCTAAAGTAAATTTTTCATGAGCTTCTTCAGTTGCGTGAGTTGAATATTCAACCAAGAGAGCACAGATGAAATTTTTACGGTTAATAATCTTGAGAACTTTTCCTTCCAACATGATCCCTTGAACCATTCCAGTAGTCTTCGTTCCATCTTTTATAAGGGAAGATATTGCAGAAAAGGCTCCAGCTAATAATTGAGTATCAGTGGAAGTGATATCTTTATGAAAACTTTTAGAATATAGCGTTAAACCCCCATGAGAATAAACTATTAGAAAATAAACTTTTTGGTGTTGTAGTAACCATAAATTATTGCTGATCTTGAAAAAAATTAACCCCACAATAAGAATACAGATGGTTTCAGGAATTGATTGTATTAATTGACCTATGACACTGAATTCCTCGCCAATAATGACCCAATCCTCCAAGATAAAGTTTAAAAGTGCTGGAAATAGGATACCAATCAATGATCCAACCAAGAGCCAAGTGATATAGATCTTTTGTCGAAAATTCCATGCATTTTTTCTACTTTTTAGAAGAATGGTTGATACAAATAAAGTAGCGGTAATGCTAAAAATAAATTCAAGTAGTTTAATTGTACTGAGTAATGGCAATCCCATGATGAAAAATCTACCTGCAAGTAGCTCCACTTCTATTCGAGGTCCTGCGATATATCCCCCGATTATTATAAAAACGAGAATCGTGATTATGGTTTGTCTCCTTGAGAATTGAGTATTTTTGTAGAAGATTTCAAAGATTAGAATCAAAAAGTAGATTACTAAGATTTTTGATATTTCTGAAAGAATAAAAAAGAATTCTGCTCTCTCTTGATTGGAAGAAAAAAATTGGAAAACTACGAGGAAAAGAGAAGCTATATAGAAGAAATTCATTGCTACCAAATAACCAAGAATAATTTGGCGTGTTTTTATAAACCGGAATAGAAAAAAACACAAAAGCGAGAAGGTAAAAACTATAAAAACGAAACTAATTAACGTTATAAATCCAATCGTTACTAAAAAATTAATTTGTAAAATCATGTCTATAGTTGCCGTTGATTCTATTTAATAAATGATACATGAAAAATATACCTTAAAAAATTATGTTTGATCCTTAACTCTCTTTGTGTAAAATTGATTTTATTATGAATTGTTTTAGGTTTTTCTCACCTTTAATTTTTTAATAAATCGTATCATTATAATGCATGATGGAATATAAAAAAGAATTCAAATTTTCGTGTTCTAATTGCGGTACATGTTGCAAGGATGTGAATACATTAGTCAACGTAACATATCAAGATATTTTACGATTAAAAAATGGATTACATCTTACTATTGATGAGACCTTGGTAATATTAGGATTTTATATTTTTGATAAAACCCCCTCCAAAGAAGAGTTGAAAAAAATGGTCGTGCCTCCTATTGAAACAGAAAATGGTCTAGCATTTTTAGGATTATTTAAAAAAAAGGATGGGAGTTGTTTTTTTTATGATAATAAGGAAAAAAAGTGTTCTATTTATCAGCTGAGACCAAATTTTTGCAAAACTTTTCCTTATTCATTGAAAATTCTCCAAGATCCCCAAACAAGGGAAAGGAATGGTATTGAGATATACCTCACGAATAAGGGAAAGTCTTACTGCAAGGGAATCTCAGAGACAAATCCATTAATAAATAAAAATTATTGGGTTAAATTAAAAAAAAAACTATTAAACGAATTGAAAATAACAATATATTAATTAAAAAATGGAATCAAGCTGTACATTCTGGTAAAATAGAGGCATCAGCAAGAAATTTCTTGATTACAATTGAAAATTTGGATAAAAAATCTTAACTATCAATACTATTAAAACAAATCGACGTATTGAGAACAAGCCAATAACGTCCAAAACAACATTCGTAGCTCTAGTACATATGCAAGTTTATGTTTTTTCCAATTAAAATCTTCATTTAACGTTCTTGAATCAAAGAAAATAGCATTCTTCTTAATGTAAGTGATTATTTTACCGCAGGTAGTTTTTTCTCTTTCCTTCAAATCAAGCATGTCAATAATTAAAAGCATTTTTGCAGAATCCGTAATGAGACCGTTAATTGAATCGTTCTTTTGCATTAGACTTTTCAATTCTTTAATGTAATCATCCTTGAAATGTGATGGAATGCTTTTTCCTTGTTTTTTAAAGAATTTTATTAACGCCAATTGATTAAATATATCAGTTACCGGGTCATAATCCGTTAAATCTAATAAATTTTGTTGTATTACCCGATCTATTATTCCATTCATGTATGGAATTTCTAACCCTCTCCTTTCCAAAATTTTTAGAGCTACCATTGAATAAAAATATTGAGATAGGTTTTCAGGAATGAATTTCTCAAATTCAAGCATCAAGGTATTTCTAATTTTCTGAATATCTATGATATCATTTCGATTCAATAATTCTAATTCGGAGAACAAAGCTATTCCATGTAATATTTGTAAAGGAGTAGATGGATCCATCTTAGAACTACTAAATATATTATCATTAATGTAGTTTTTAGCTACTTCAATTATTTCAATGGAAGAAAATGGAAACCCGATTCCTATCATTTTTAATATAGCTATATAGTAAAATAAAGTTTCTAAATCAAGAAAATCATTGGGATTGGCAACTCTGGAATTAATCAAGTTAACAGAATTGATACTAAGCGACTGAATGATATTCGGTTCAATTTTAGGAAACTTTCCATAATAATCTAAGAATGAATCTATTGTTTCACTAATATTAGTTAATTTTACATGTTTAACAGGGTACAGTTCTTCTCTTGCTTGCCCAAATTTGATCGGTTTTATAGGTTCTCTTTCTAGTTCCCTTGTTTTCTCTTCTGATTTTGTCTCTTTAAACAAAAAGAAATTTTCTTGAGGTGATTGAACGATTCTTTCTCCTCCGGTTCCTAAATGAGGAGATATTATTTCAGAAATATCTTTTTTAAATTCCTCTAATTCATTTTTAAAATTAAACTCCTTTCGGGGTACTTTCTTTTCTTGAACTGGTTTGCTAATTTCATGAATATCTTTATAACCCATTATAGAGAGATCTATCACCTGATCTATATTTTGAATATTTCTCAAGATCTCATTTTTTACATTTTCATCGATAATATTTAATGCTTTATACTGATTTATCATCTCTTTGAATTGATTCGGAAGGAGGCCAAATAATTCCGCCGTATTTAATTGATTTTTATCGATGTCCAAGAGAAAATCTACTACACTCGTGAATAAAAACTTGTTTAAAATTATTTTAATATCATTAAAATAATCTTCAACACTAATATACTCCTCTCCTGCCCTATTGGGGATTTCATTAAGCTGTCTTTCATGTTCTTTAATTCGATTTTCAGGCACTCCAATTGTTTTTAAAGATACTCGGGTAACTTTTATCATTAAATCAACCATTCGTATGATTTCATCGTGGTGCTTGTCAATAATGGTGGCATTCAATTCTACTTCTTTATAAACCAGTAAATCCTTAATATATTTGTATGTCTTTTCATAATATTCTAATATTTGAGGTTTTAAAAATGTGCAAAAATTAATTAATACTTCCATGATTCAAAGACCATCTTTTTTTCTTTATTTTTAAA
>DXJM01000351.1 GCA_019057355.1 Promethearchaeota archaeon
GAAAAGTATCTGGTGATATTATTCGACACTATATCGAGAATCAAAAAACGAGAGGTAGCGTTTCCTCCACCGACTGAAGTCGGTGGTTTCCACGCCTAATATCGACATTATGAAAGATAAAAAAGAATTTTTAAAATATGAGGCTAATGATAAATAGAAATAAAAAGGCCAATGCAAATAATACCACAAAACCTAAAATGTCCATTATTATTTCATACCATCGAGTTGCTTTCATTTTATCAAAACCCCCACCCTCAGTTAAATAAACAAAATATCTCATTACATAAAAAAAATTTCATTTTTGGATTTTCTTTTTGTAGACTTGAGGAACATGGATATTTATTTTGGGGATATTTATTTTAGGTAATTTCATCGAAATACCTGTTTGAAAGTCACGAGACTGGTCTAAGGGCGCTTGAATGCTTGTCAATTCCGATTCAGCTTCTTCACCTAATCTATTTTCTTGAATATTATCAAGCAATTCATTATTTGAGTTATCTATTGTTTGATTTTTCTGGTTAATATCTTCTTTTAGAGGAGACGCGTCTTTTTTTTGCGGGTGATGATATAAATAGCGAGATTTTTTCTTTTGAATTAAATTTAAATAATTTTTTTGAAATGCTTCAATGAATCGAAATTTTTCAAGATACTCTCTTTCAAAAACATATCCTGTATTGGGATCATATAACATTCCGGTAATTTCTACTTTTTGCGAGATAATCCTGTTGTCTTTTAATGTCTGAACTTGATTGGTTATATTCATCAAATCATCTACGAAGGGTTGGAAAAACTCTCTAACTTTTGACGGGGTCAAGTTCATTCCCAAATTTCTTATCAGCTCGTCAAATTTTATTTTAGTCATTCCACAGCCCAAATCACCTAAAATGATGATTAATTTAATGTTAAACTTGCTAATTGCGAGAAAAATCGATCTTAACATGTCTTGTGTTATAATATTTCCTGCATTACGTAAGACAAGTATATCACCTGCCTGCAAATTAAATATGCTGTGGATATCAATCCAAGGATCCATGCACGTGAGAATTAACACGGGATATTTCGCTATCTTGTCTTTATTCTCACGAATACTTGGATTGTTTTGCAGCTTGTGCTGGGATACTAAATTTCCTTCAATGAGAATTTTTTCTATTTTTCTTGAATCCATTCTTCACAATTCCTCCCTTTTTACAAGTTATTTGATTTTTAGCTAATAATTTATAACAAATTAAATAAAAATAAAAAATTTTTTTCCTCATTTCAACTTGCTCACGAGTTCCTTAATTTTTTTAGAACCTCCATTTCCGAAGAAGTTTTGTATTTGGTCAGAATATTCAGGTAACAGCTGTAAAAATGGTAGTATTGCTTTTGAGATTGAATTAAATGCATTTTCTCCTTCACCCATTACAAACATCTTCTCAGGTTTTACATTTTTGAAGATTTCTGGCAAAATATTCGTTAATTGAACGGCTAAGAATCTTTCGTCTGCTGTACTCATGGCTTCGACTTGTTTTAAAAAACCCTCTGCTTGAGCAAGCATTTGTTGTCTTATACTTTCTGCTTCTCCTTCTGCTTGTGCAATCATTGTTTTTTTTATTTTTTGAGCATCAGCATCAGCCTCGATTACTTTTTTCTGTCGCTCACCATCTGCTTCGATTATTTTACGTTCTCGTTCCAAATCAGCGACTGATATTTCTTTTTGCACTCGTTGGGTCTCAACTTGTCTCAAAACGTTTTGTTCCTCGATCCCTATTTGATTTTGTACCTCGAGTTCTCTTAACCGAGATTCTCTTTCTGCTTCTGCCTTAGCTAGTCTTGCCTTACGAAATTCTTCGGCTTGTTTTACGGCTTCCATGTTTTTTTTCAGCTCTTGTTCTACGATCACGACTTCCAATATTTCAATCGATTCAATGATAATTCCCCAATCCGAGGTCAGCTCGATCAAATCCTTACTTACGTGGTCAATAATATCGCGACGTTCTCGAATTATTTTTTCAAGCGGCATGTGAGCACAGGTGGTTCTTATTATTGCCTCTGCTGCTTTTCTCAATATTTTTTCTACGTAATTCTCATCCCGAACATTCCAAGATACTGCACTAAAAGCTTTCTCTGGATCAACAACCTTCCAGATTACCATTCCCACGAATTCAATATTTTGATATTCTTGGGATACCAATTGTTCATGTGCTTCTAGGGTTGTTTGAATGCTTGTTGTTGGTATGACGATATATTCATCAATTAAAGGTAATAACCATATCCTGCCTCCTAATCCCGCATGTTTTACCTTACCGTTTCTTAGATGAATGACGAATTGATTTGTTTTGAATTTCCGGTATCTTGTTGCCAGGAAAACAACGACAAGGAAAATGATGACGACGATGATGACAATCAGGCCAACAATCCAGAAATGGATTTCTTGAAATAACACTTTATTTCATCCCTCCTTTTTTTATTATATTTTTTTTTTTATTTTTTGTATTTTTTCATTATTTTCTATTTTTTTTAAAAATATTTCCCACATATTTGAAATAATCGAATTCTTGGAAATACTATAATTTTTTTCAATTTTTTCTTGTTCTTTCTCCTATTTTTATGGAATTCTTATCTCTATCAACAAGTAATTTACCATCTCTAGTTGTACAAATATACACTTTTTCTCCTCTTTCAAATGTAGAAAAAGGAATTAAAGGTTTTACAGGTATCTTTTCAAATTTCATTGGGGTATTCGATTTTATTTTAATTAGACCACCTCGATCATCTATCGGTAATACTACGACTCCTTCTGTCCCAATCAAGTTTTTCGTGGATGCAATCTCGTAAAATCTTGATTTTGCAATCTTTTTCCATATTAAATTGATAACTTTCGTCGAGATATACGCAAAGAATGGTGAAAGAAAAAACATTATAAACCTGTATTCCTCAGGAAAGATATAATATAATAGGATTCCCGAAATTCCAAATAACAACAATGAAGTAGAAAATAACAACATTATTGGTGCTGGAGTTATATCACTTGCAGCTTCTACATCAACATCGGAATCTGTATCAACATCCATTTCTACATCAACATCAGCATCCATTTCTACGTCAACATCCGCATCTATATCAGCACCCACGTCAGCATCAACATCTGCATCTACATCAACATCCACATCCATATCTACATCCACTTCAACGTCTACATCAACTTCACCTTCTCCAAGAATATTGCTTTCCATTTGGGCAAGAAAAAAAGATAGGATCGACATGATTATTCCCCCAATTAAAAATCCTAAACTTATACTAAAGACGACATCGAAAATGGCAGTATATAATAGAGAAATTATAGTTAGAATTAGTCCCCACGTGATTATCAAGAGGATGCCAACAGTATCCTTTTTTTTCCACTGAATTTCGCTTGGTCTAAAATGACTTTTTTTTATCATCTTTTCCTGATCCTCCTAAATATTTTTTAGAATTATTTCAAATATTTTGATTTTTGATTATTTTTTTTTAAA
>DXJM01000352.1 GCA_019057355.1 Promethearchaeota archaeon
ATATAAAATACATATTTTATAGGTAAATATTATGGAAGAAGAACTAAAAAAGCAACTTGAAACTAAACAAAACTTAATAAAATCACTTCAAGAAAATATTGACACGCTTAAAGACTCTTTAAGTTTAAAAGATCAGCATATAAAAAGTCTTGAGACTTCATTACTTATCAAAGAAGAAAAAATTCGAGTGATAGAGGAATCTAACAAGGAGATTAACAAGATTCAAGAAGAGCTGAAGTTATTGCTTTCTGATAATAGCACCCTAAAAAGAAAGGTGGAAATTTTAAATGAAGAATTATTAAAAGCAGATAAAGACTTGGAACAATTAGAGATGGAAAATGAAGCTCTTAGATCATCGACCTCTTCAAGTTCATTAATCACCAACTATACTGATATTGAAATCCCTAAAGAGGATATTTTACAAAAAATGAGAGAAATTTTACAAAATGGAAAGCACAATGTTATGATTACTGTACCCTCTTTAGAGGATCTCCAAGAATTGTATTTATATGAGGTAAGATCTTCTGTGAGTTTGAAGATTTCTTGTTCTATAGATGCTAAAAGCGGAGATCAATCTAATTTATTGGAGGAATTTCAGAGTTTAGATAATATTTCCCTGAGAAATTATTCCAATGGAGATAGATTTTCTATTAATCGTGATGGAGCAGAACTATTATTTGCTGCTGTCGGAAGTAAAGAAAATAATTATTTAGTAGTTCATACATTAGATCCTAATCATATTAAATTATTTAACTCATATACAATGGAAGCATGGTTACGTGGAAGGAAGTTGGATTCATAATTTTTACTCGAGTAAAAGACTCAATAATTCTTTGTTAAAAATTCGTATCAACCTTTTCTCTTGCAATATATTTTCAAGAAGATACTTGCATAATATACTACTATAAAATCATTATAGCCAATCATAAGATATTGGATTAAATTAAAAAATAATTGGAAGAAAATTGAATAAAGAACTAAATTGTTATGCCAAAATACTTGATTGTTACAAAGAAAATCTCAATAAAGATAGGATTACTAGTGAAATTTCTAAAAATAAATCAATTATAAAAATTATTAATGTATCTCAATGTCGAAATGACTTAAATTTCGTAAAAAATGCCCTTTTATTAGTTCTTTCTCTTTATGATGATCATCCTGCGGATATTTATAGTAATTATGGAAATGATATTAAAGAATGCAATCCTTCACAGAAAAAAACCTTATTATCTCAACTTAAAAAAGAATTGCTATGAGATTAATTATAAATTATCAATGATTTGGGACTAATTATAATTTATATAAACAATATTTAAAATTCGTTAATTATTTTTGTTATTGAGATAATATGAATTTTTTTTAACTATTGAATTATTATTGAAGTAACGTCTAATCATCTCTTTGAGCTCGATTATATGGCACAAAATAGTACTCAAAATGATTTAAAACTCATCAAAGAACAAGAGATCTACGAGCTTTCACGTGAGCAAGCAGAGCTTATTGATAACATTTCGACTCAAGTCTGGTATATAAAGAATCCCAATATGTTTGGTTTAGTAAACAAGGCAAGTGCTGATTTTTTCGGAGTTGATAAGAGTTTTTTAAATGGTAAGCCTTTTGATTCTATTTTATCAAAAGATGAAACGCAGAGTATAGTTAACGGAAATAAGGAAGTATTTAACACGAAAAAAAGAACTATAGGGGAAATATGGATTACCAATATAAACCAAGAAAAACGTCTTTTATCGATTATTAGAATGCCGAAACTAGATCAACATGGAAATGTGGAATATATTATATGCCTGGTGCAAGATTTTACAAATATACAAAAACCCTTGAAATTTAAACCACCTTACGATGAAACCTCTAGAATCATCATTAACATTACCAATGATGAGATCATGCTTATAGATATCGATGGAATAATTATTGACATTAATGATAAAGCCGCAAAAAATGCACATAAGAGCATTGATGAAATGATAGGGAACAGCATTTATAATTTCATGCCCTCAGATTTAGCTGAATATATCGATATACAAAAAGAAGAGGCCATTCATTCGGGAAAAAATTTAATTTTTGACATTGATATCTCGGGAATTTATTTAGAAATATCCTTATATCCTATTTTAAACAATAAGGGGTTTATAGACCAAATAGCGATTTTTACTCATGACATTACCCCTCGGAAATTAACAGAAAAATCGCTAAAAGATTCTAAAGATAAATATAAAGTAGATTTCGAGCATTTAGATTTTTACAGGAATCTATTTATTCATGATATGGGTAATATCTTAAATATTATCAACATGTCATTGGATCTCTATCTGAATAAAAAATATAGTTTAAAGGAACACTTGGACTTAACTCAAAAAGCAGTTGAGAGAGGAAAAAAATTGATGTCAAACTTGATAAAATTATCACAAATAAATACTGAAGAAGTAGAATTGGAACAAATTGATATTTCTCAAATGATTAACGAAGCAGTAGACTTTATTTTAAAAAGTAATCCTTCGAAGAAAATAGCAATAGATGTCGATGTTCCAGATGGACAAATCAATGCTAAAGCAAATTATTTAATTTTAGATGTTTTTGAAAACTTATTGAATAATTCAGTAAGGTACAATGATAACGAAATAGTTGAAATTTTAATTAAAGTATCTATAGAGAATAAAAATGATACCAGGTATCTAAAAATTGAATTCCAAGATAATGGATTTGGAATATCAAATGATAATAAAGCTCAAATATTTGAACGTAACTACAAGAAAAAAAAAGGTAAAGGAATGGGGATCGGGTTATCGCTCGTTAATGAGGTCATAAAACGCTATAATGGTAAGATATGGGTTGAAAATAGAGTAGAAAATGATCATTTGAAAGGTAGCAATTTTATCTTGTTGATCCCCGAGTTTTAATACATTAAAAATCCCTTTTTATCTAATAAATAATTAGGTATTTAATATTTCAGCATTTCAAGCATATTACGCAAGTATTACCAAGATTTTTAAGATTATTAAAAAAATCTGATATTAACTGATAAATTAATAAAGGATTGCTTGATAAAAAAATGGTTACAAGGTATAGTAATTTCACTTCTGTAGAACCTGATAGACCTATTAAAAAAAAACCTTACCTTCACTCCCAGAGGACCAATATTTTGACAATATATCAAATGCAATAGTTTCTTTTTTAAGTCTCTCTAAAAGAATACAAAAACCCGATATATATTCTACTACGGAAGATATTCCAAAAGAAGGTGTAGATCCAGAATTTACAAAAATATTAAAACAAGAATTTGAAGGATTTAATGAACCAGTAAATAAGGAAGAAATAATATTAGAATTAGGAGCTTCTAAAAAATTAATATCGCCACGAGAATTTATTAAAGCAACCGCACCTAAACATTGGCATGTAGCTCATTATCAACATTCATTATCGATGTGGAAAAGAAAAATTAAAGCAAATTATGGTATAATTCTGGATTTCGATATTCATATCGTCCACGATGATGAAAAAGAGCAATCTTTCTTAAATATAGATGGAAATTTAAACAAGCTAGAACATCATATCGAAAAATGGAAAAAAAGCATACAACATTATCATGAAGACGAAGATTGGATTGAAATAAACTCTAAAGATTATATAAAAATAGAGGGGGGGTATAGCATTAAAGAGTTAGAAGATGTGCTGTTAAATGCTTTAAGTCAAAATCTCGATTCAAGTTATCACGACTTTTTATGGTTAGCTTATAAGACAACTGAAGAATTCGTTATGTTTAAAGAAAGAACCAGGAATTTTTATCAAATTTTTATCAAAGAGGGAAATCTATTGACTTCAATGAAATTATAATATGATAAAGGTTCTGTTTAAAAACTTCATAGTTTCTGTTTTTTAACATTTAATATGTAATCCACCTCATTCAAAGACTTCACCTTTCATTGACGGGATGTATTGAAAATATCGACTGGTAAGCGTTTTTCCGAGAAATTCATCGAATTCCAGGTGCCTTTCGTCTGTGGATGCTTTTCGAATCAAGTACCGTTGAACCTGCTAGATGTTATATAAGAACGCCCTTGCCCCTAAAATGCCGGGTCGTACGTCGCGCCCTCGATACCTGGAAGAGATGCCGAGCTTGTTGATTTCCCGAAACGCAATTTCGATGAGCCACCGCCGGCGATATAGGTTCCGAATGTAGGTCTCATTGTTGCGTAGCTTGGAAATTCCCATAGGGTTGGCAAACAGCACGATTAAGGGAAAGATTCGCTTCGACGCCCTCTAGAGAGACAAGCGTTTGGCGAGATAATTGCGCTTGATCTCGTCAAATCGATGCTTTCGTTTTGCGCCCAAGAGGACGTCGAACTTTAGAACGGTGTATCCCGTTCCCTTGAGATATTCTAACTCCATAAATCCCTTGCAATAGCGGTTTCCTTCGTTGTTCAAGTAATCCTCGATCATCTTGCTGGTTTGCCGGCATTCTCTTCCAGGGGTGACGACCGCATGCTGGTGAGCCTCGAGCAAGGTCAGGATTCGCTTTCGGTAAAACCCGCGATCGAGCAACACGTATTTTATGGAAAAATCGTGCACCCGCAGGAGATTCAGAATTTCTTCAAAGAGCGGGATCTTGTCCTGCCGCTTGTAGATCTTGAAATTTGCGATCACCTGGTGCAAGCCATTAGAGACGATGGAAAAGACAAGGTATTTCCGGACGGTCTTGCCTTCTTTCGTTCCAAAGCAATAGGGATCGTTTTCGACCTTCGCGCAATTTTCCTCCTTGTAATCCGCAATGAGCACCACTTCAGGACGGACGATCTCCATCCGTTGCAAGAGCAAGAGGTGCGCGAACAGGACGCGGTTCCAGAACGCTTCCGTGCATTCAAGCGCTTCCAACTGCTTCAGGCACCGTGATAACGCTGGCTGGTCGGGAAAATAACGCCTTTGTTTTCCGTTCGAGAACGACTCCGTCTCGTGATCCTGAAAGGAATGCCCGACTTGCTTGCACGCGTCGTTTAACCACTCACCAGTTTTTTCGGGCGAGTGTTGTAAGAGCTGCACGAACGCCTGATAGACCACGAACACACCTCGTAAGGGTACCCGCTCCTCTTTTCGGGGAAAATATTTCCCTTTAGGGATCGGACAATTTCCATAATATCTAAAAA
>DXJM01000353.1 GCA_019057355.1 Promethearchaeota archaeon
AAAAACGTTGGAGATAAATTAGTTATAGGGATTTTGTATGATTCCAAAGATGATGACTCTGAAAAAGTTAAACAGGAGGTTTCAGAAATCTTAGATAGTTTATCTGCGAAGACAGTCAAAGGAGTTCCCTTCTTTTATGTAGAAATAGAAGACAATTCAGAAGACTCTTTAAGAAATTTAGTCAAATCAAAAAAAAAACGACATTTTATAGCTGTTAAGTAAATGTCAGTAAAAAAAAATACGCAAAAAAGGAATAAAATAAAACCAACAAAATAAAACGTCAATGAATGAATTATGAAACGTGAAGATAGTGTAAAAATAAAAGTAGTGCTTCTAGGATTCCTTTTTCTATTAGGATTCATGACCTATGGAGGATTTTATTTTAATGCAGGAATTATAATTGAAAAAAATGGCTTAGAAGGCAATGAAGTGAAAATTCGGGGTTCATATGATGTCATGACAGCGCGAACAATATCAGGAAATGATGGATGGGAAACCCTAGCTGGTGCTGAAGAGTGGTGTCATGAAGATAGTGGTACATATATCATTGAAAACGTTACTTTTAGCGTGCCATCCATACCAGCAAGTCCTCTGATGATAGTAAATTCTGATGTAGATTTCATTATAAGAAATTGTACATTCCTTAATTCAACTTATAACTATATAGAAGATGGAGATATATTTCATGCGGGAATTAAATTAGCCAACGTTACTAATGGAATGATTCAAAATAACACCATTGTTAACAATACTCTCGGGATTTATGCAGATCATCTCTGTAAAGACATTACCATTGCTGAAAATAATTTGCTTAATAATATAGGGGAAGCAATATATTTGATGGGTGAATATTTTACTATAGCTGAAAATGTAATGGAGAAGTCAGGCATAAGAATTCACGGAGATCTTTTAAAGACTCTTACAAATTCGAAAACTCATAATATTGCTACGACAAACACGCTTAATGGAAAAACGATTTATTATCTTGTCAATGAAACGGGAGTAGCATCATCAATATTTAGTGCGGGTGAACCCGGGCAAGTATTGGCGGTAAATGTTAATAGTTCCACGTTTTCAGGGCTTGACATGGAAGGAGGATCGATCGCATTTCAATTGATCTATTGCGAGGACAATATCATTTCAGAAAATGATTTTACTTTAGTGAGAGGAACGACAATAGGAGCAGGTATTTTAATTGAAGGGGGGCGTAATAACACGATAACAAAAAATAATTTCACTAATTGTAGAGATGGTATTAGAGTATCTAGAACAACCGACACAATTATCACAGAAAATAATTTTCTCAATAATACCGCGGGCGTGCATGGATATAAAATAACAATTGAAGAATATAACAATACAATTGATAGTAATTATTTTAATGGAAATGTGCTCGGGATACATTTAGATCAAACCCAAAATTGGACTGTTCAAGGAAATGAGATTGAATCTGATAATGTATCAATTGGAATTCAAGTAGGTACAGCGACTATAAATTGCCAAATTATAGGAAATACCTTATATTCCAGTGGTGTCAACCTTTCAACATTTTCAATGGGCATATTTTTAACTCAAAGTGGTGGTATTAACCTTACAGGAAATAACATAAGTAACTATTATTACGGAATAAGAAATACTATGTATAGTACAAATAATAACATCTCTTTAAACACCATTGTTAATAATACTTTCTGCGGAATCGAAATAAGTAGTTACAGCAATTATGTGGCTCTTACGAATAATAATTTAACTAACAATGGAAATTTTTCGATTTACGCCAACATCAATAATTATTTAACAATCTCACAGAATAATGCAAGTTATAACAATGGCACGGGTATTCACGTGTTTAGGTGCGATAACACGGATATTCTCAATAATTATGTTTATAATAACACGGAGTATGGCATTTATCTCGACAGGTCTGCTAATTGTAAAATCAATTATAATACGTTAGAAAATAATACGATATGCATTGGTGTTCATCAAGACTCTTGTCCCGGTCTCGAGGCCATAGGTAACACGTGCGATTGGACGCCTCTAGACCCTGTAGGAGGTGGTGGTGAAGGTATAATTCCAGGGTATGGTCTATTTTTTATAATAGGAATTATTGGAGTGATTTCTATAATCCTTCTTAAAAGAAGAAATAATAATATCAAACTGGTTTAAAACCTATTTTTTTTAATTTAATTTTTTTTTTCTCTAAATTATTGACATCATCACGCGCTTTTTTCCAAACCGAAAAATTGATTGGAAACGCATCATTCATTGACCTCGTTATTTGCGGAGGTACTCAAGTTAGGATATTTTTTTGAACCCCCGAATAGTGGATGAGTTCTTTAAATAAAATTAGCAGGATTGCAGTTGAGTTGATACCCTCTCATCTCAAGAATCACTAAGCCCTGCATCAGCAGCGACCTTTCAAATTAAACTTGGGTAACACCCGAAAAAGCAATCCAGTGCCCCGCAAACAACACCCTTAAAAAAAATACGGGTACTAAACACAACGGCTTCCGAGGGTCAGGGTAAGGTAAGCGCCACCACGCAGACACCGTTCTGAGCGGGAGCCATCGAGTTTAGCCCATACGGTGTGTAAAATATGGATGAGAAAGCATTTAAATTTTCTGTTGAATGGACCAGGTCGCGATTTTTTTGCGGTATCGATGTCCATAAATACGAGTTAGCCGTTGCGGTTTACTCGCAGGACGATTCCGGATCGGAATTCGTAAAGACCACCATCTTTACAACCGACGAAAAAGGCTTGGAAAGGTTCTGGAATTTTGTCAAGAAATACCAACCCTCAGGTTTTGCAATGGAAGCCACGGGGATATATCATCATTTAATTTACAAGTTCCTGGTAAGGAAAAGGGCAACCGTTCGATGGCCCTTTACCATCACGGTTGTAAATCCCGCAGATGCTTCCGGCATCCCGGGGAGACAGAAGAACGATAAAGTTGATGCCTTTCAGTTGGCAAAATACCTGTCCAAAGATCTCCTCCCGAATGGACAGCCCATAATAGAAGTGTTGGAAGACCTCAAGGAAATATTCAGGACCGCCGCACGTATCGAAAGAGATAGAACTGCTCTCAAGAATCGCATTAAAAAAACGTTAGACCGCGCAGGCATTCGCCCAAAAAGATTTGATCTTAACCTACAATGGACGCTCGAGCTTTTAATGTATTTTATCGATCACGATCACTCTCTGGTTAACTCTATCGCCCGTATTTTCGAAGACGAAGAACTCCTGAGACCTCACCGCGCCAAGATCGCAAAAAACATGCAGGCATTCGTTCCGTATCTGAATTCGAAGCTGACGCCTCCTCAGAGGGCAATTATTCGACAAGACCTGGTCGAACTGGATTTTAAGACCGCACGAAAGGCTTTAATCGCCGTGGAAATCGATAATGCGATTCTCTCCCGCCCAGGGCTTAGAAAACAAGCTCACTATATAGCAAGCATCCCCGGGATCTCTCCGTATTCTGCCCTTTGGATCCTTGCAGAAATCGGTTCGATTAAACAGTTCCCAAATAGAAACAAATTTCTTGCATATTGCGGGTGCGTTCCAAGGATTGTTTCCTCTGCGGGAAAGGTGTATTCCGCTCACATATCGCGTCATTCAAATCCTTTCCTTCGCATGATATTCTACAATGCTGCCGTGGTTCTGAGTAATTTAACAAAATCACCATCTCACCTGAAGGACTTTGCCGTTCGCACCATCAAGAGAAAAGCATTCTACTCCACGAAGCTTGCTTATTGCGTTATTGGGACAAAGATTGCCAAAATTGTTTACGGCGTTCTTTCAAAGGGCGTTCCTTTCGAACCGCACTTCGAAGGTCTGGTGCGCCCTCAAATTCCTTCTGATTGCCTAAAGTTTTCCATTTCAGATAGGGCAACCGTGCGTCGTGCCCGGAATTCTCTCAGAAGAGTAACAAGGATCGAGGGAATGGGAGAATTAAATATATATTCTGAGGAGCTTGCAAGGCAGCTGGACTTGGCATTACAAGGAAAAAAAGTTACCGTGCTTTGAAGCGAACATTTCCTTGTTCGCAAGGACTTTTATTTATTTATTTATTTATTCTCATTTAATTTAATG
>DXJM01000354.1 GCA_019057355.1 Promethearchaeota archaeon
AATAAAAAAAGAAAATTATTGATATATTATAAAAATAGAAATTATATTTTAATAAAATAAGGTTCAGTCAAATTGGATTTAGAGGGCTACTTCCTTTGAACCTGAATGATATGAAAAATGAGTGTGATCTTATATGAAATTAAATATCAACACAATTGATTTTAGGGGATCGATTGTTGATGGTCCTGGAGTGAGAACTGTGTTATTCACACAAGGGTGCAATCGAAGATGTAAAGGGTGTCATAATCCTAGTACTTGGGACAAGGAAAGAGGAAAGTGGATTGAAATAAAAGAAATAATTAAGCAACTGAGAGAGGAATGTAAGAATCAAAAGTTAACTATTTCTGGAGGTGAGCCTCTTCTCCAAATTGAAGGGATTTTAACACTGATTAAAAATTTACCTGACTTTAATATTACACTATATACCGGTTATAGTATCGAGGAGGTGCCAAAAGAACTTTTAAACCATCTTAACTATATAAAAGTTGGTCCTTATGAAGAAGAAAAAAAAACGACTATAATTCCATATATTGGGTCAACAAATCAAAAATTTATTAATCTTAAAAATCAAAATAATAGTAACAAAAAAACAAAGGTTCAGTAAAAATGAAAAGTATTGATTACAGACATGCTGCTCAAAGGAAGACACTAGTAGGTTATGTGTATTCGGAAGGGAGCAATTATATAAAAAAAAAAATACTTGATTCTTTAGATGATAAATTTTCCTTAGCTCATCATGAAGGAAGAATACATATTCATGACCTTGAAGCATATGGCGAATCCTATAATTGTCTTACGCCCGATCTGGTTAAAGGATTTCCCTATGATCAAGTAAAGGGAACTTCAGATATCTCAATAATTATGGAAATTTTCTACTATTTAAAAAAAATTGTAATTGGGTTAGGAAATGAACAATCTGGTGGTATTGGTTTTGGAAATTTTGATTGGGATATGAATGATATAATCACTAAACTAGATATAGACCTAAATGAAAAAACTCGTAAAATCTTTGAAAAAAATCTTGATCTATTTATGCGGTGGAATCATGAAGCTAGAGATCGATGTGGTCAAGTTCAATACTATCTTACTTTTAACCTGGGTTTATCAACCACAGAAATCGGGAGATTTGTTACGAAATCAGTATTAACGCTTTTTATGAATTCCGATTATATCCATCCTAATATTATATTTAAAGTTAAAGAAGGCGTAAATCGGAATGAAGTTGATAAAAATTATGATTTATTTGAGCTTGCAAAGAAATGCACGGCTAAAAAAATGATTCCTACATACTACTTGGCAGATTCAGAACATAATCAAAAAATTGACTCATATAAAATATCTCTTATGGGATGCCGCTCAAAGGTATATCAAAATCAGTATGGAGAAGATACAACTATAGGAAAATCTAATATTGTCTATACTTCCATAAATTTACCGCGAATTGCATTTGATATTAACAAAGAGTTCCCAGATCTTAATTTAGAGAAAAAATTGGAACTTTATGAAAAAAAATGGAAGAAATTAGCAGATATTGTGAAAGATCAACTCTTCGATCGATTCTATAAAATTTGTAAATTAAAATGTGATGATTTTCCAACAAATCAGCAATATAAGCTCATATTTAAAGATATTACGAAGCTTGATAATTTAGAAGATTATTTTAAACATGGAACCCTAGCAATCGGATTTATTGGGCTCTCAGAAACAATAGAACTACTTACCGGAAAAAAATACTTCTTATCTGAAGAAAATCACACAATTGCATTAAATTTAGTGAAAATGATGCGAGATACTATTGATGAATATCGTGCAAAATATAATTATAATTTCTCTCTCTTAGGTACATCGGGAGAATACATTTCTGGACGATTTCCAGAGCTAGATTCGAAGTACTATTCTCATCAAGTTATTAAAAAAGGATTTTATACTAATTCTTTTCATGTGGATGTCAATTCAGGTTTGAATCCCTTCGATAAAATAAGTTATGAAGGTCCCTTCCATAAATACTGTAATGGAGGGTGCATTACTTATTTAGAATTTCGGTCAGCACCTTTAAATAATGTTGAAGCTATTAGTGAATTAATCGAATATGCTATTAAATCAGATGTTAATTATTTAGGCTTTAATTATCCCTTAGACATATGTTTGGATTGTGGGAACAAAGGTACATATGATCATTGCGATAAATGTGGTAGTGATAATATCAAAAGAATAAGAAGAGTATCGGGGTATTTAGAAGACTTCACATTCTTTACTAGTGGTAAGCAAGCAGAAGTTGCCCATAGAACTCCCAACATTTAATATTTTTATATCTTTATCCCCTTAGGAGAAAATAGGTATACTATGATAAGATTTAGAATATCTATCTTATGCTAATACATGCAAGTCAATTTACATTTAAATACTCTTTCTTTAAAACGGTCAAATCTCTTACACATGTATAAAATTTCTAATATCAAATTTTAAAATAGAATTAAAGCGAGTGGATGTTATATAAAGGATATTATCTTCAACAAATATTACATGACAAGCTTTAAGATATTTACCTTTGATATTTTTAATCAACCTAAAATTCTTATTAAATAAGAGTATTTAATCAAAGGTTGCAACATAAACAATTTCCCCCTGAAGGACTATACTATGTAGAGCTGAGAAACGAGCATTTTTACTGGCGATGGTTGCAACATAAACAATTTCCCCCTGAAGGACTATACCTCACAATCCTCTATCGTATCCTCGTTCTTCCCAACTTACTAATTTTTCTATCCAATCAAAGACCTCGTGATATCTTTCAGTTTCCAAATCTATTAAGTAAATTTTCACGTGGCTTTTTCCTCTTTGAGAATAATGTACTACTGTTTACATATAATCTTGGGTAATTTAGAAGTTTTCCTCTTTAAATGTTCATTAATTCCAGATATTATAATCAGTTCTTTCAACATATAATATTATCTAATTTTAACCTTTATTCGAAGGATTTAAACATAAATTAAGAATCTCATTGAAATCACAATTAACTGTTTTAAATACACTAATTCTTTTATCATTATCAGTCAATCCTTTATACTTATTGGAGTTTGAGTGATGATCACTTCCAATGGTGGGGATTAGTTTTTCTTTTTGACATATCCTCAATAATTTATCATATCTCCGCTCTTCAATATGGAAATAGTGATGTGTTTCAACTCCCATTAAACCGTACTTCTTTAAGACTTTAATTAAATCAAATACCTGTTGATCTGAAAATGCCTTTCTTTTTGGTCCACGATAAGCATGGGCTAAAATTGGGATACCCCCAATTTTTTTTATAATATTTATACTTTCCTTCAAACTTGGTCTTATGAAAGGGTATTTCTTTAAAAGATCCTTCGATCTTGTTATTTTTTTTGCCTCATTTCTATTTTTGCAATATTTTTTTTCTATTAGCCGATTGATAACATATAATTCGGAGTATCCATCTAAACTCTTAAAATCTATTTGAAAATGCTTCTCATTTAAATATGTCACGACTTGCTTCGTCCATTCTTTTTTTTTAATTGACAATTTATCATAGAATTTTTTCAAAAGGTCACTACGCCAATCAATTCTGTAACCAAGTATATCAACTCTAGTGTGAGGCTCGATGGTTTCAACATCAAATTCAGAACTTGCAGTAATTTCAAGGCCGGGGATGATTTTAATACCAATCTTTTTACCATATTCAATAGCCTCATCAATCCCAGAGACAGAATCATGATCGGTTATTGCTACTACATCTAATCCAAATGTTTTTGCTGAATCTAACATTTCTTTAACTGTTTGATCACTACAGGGGGAATGATTAGTATGGTTATGTAAATCAATTTTCATCTAAAATGCCTCTAAATTATCAGCATATTCACTCCAAATTGGATGATTTTTATATTCATTAAGAATATTTTTTGGTACTATAATTTTCTTTTTAGGGTTTATTGAATAGAATGCATTTACCATTATGCTTACAACTTTATTAGAGTTCAATTTAATTAACCCTAAGTTATGACAATAACGGAAAGCATTCATACCAATTTTCTTGATTGAGCATGGTAATTCTATCCTATGGATTGCTTTACAGAGAGTAAATGCCCAGTCTCCGATTTCTTGAATACCTTCAGATATTTTAATTTCTTTAAGATTTTTACATTCATAAAAAGTCCATCTACCAAATTTTTTAATACCTGACAGTACAAGAGTTTTTAGTGGAAAATACTGTCTTAATATATTTTCAACGATATATTCATCATCTATATGGATTTTTGGAATATCAATTTGATTCAAATCATCGAAATAATAATTGAGCAAGTATTTGCCACCTATTTTTAATTCCTTGGTTTTGAAGTTATTGCTCAGAATTGCCTTGCCTAATTTAGCTATATTACTGATACTTACATAAGTTGCCTCTAAATTATTTGCTAATGCATAATCTCCGATATAATCTGAATTAATATCAAAATTTTGAATTGAGGTATTGAATAATGAAAAAGCTCTAATTATTCTTATAGATTTAAAATTAATTCGATGCAATTGAGAACAATTATAAAATGTCCCTTTTCCTAACGTTCTGGGAAATCCTTTAACAATTTTAAGATTACTACAGTAAGCGAATGAACAATGTCCTAAATCTGCGGAATCAAGCGTGAAATTTTTTAATTTTTCACACATAAAAAAAGCATAATCACCAATATATTCTACATTTTTTATATCAATAAGCTCTAAAGATTTACAGTATGTAAAAACAAGAGATTCTATTTTACTTCTTAATCCATATATTTCCTTTAAATTACAGCAATTATAAAATGTCCCCTCACCCACATAACATTTATCATTTTTAATTATCACTTTTTCAATTTTATTATTATTAGAAAAAGCCCAATTACTAATCGATACAATGTTATTTGGTATAACTATATTTGATTCTTCTCCCTTATACTTATATAAAATATTTCCAAAAGTAATATAATCTACTTTATTTTCTTCCAACCATTTTGTACCATATAATGCACTGTTCCCCAAATGTTTTAATTTTTTTCCACCATTTAGAAATCTTAAATTATTCGCACCTAAAAATGCATTTTCACCAATAAACTCCAAATCTTCTGGAAGATCTATCATTTTAAGAGATATACATTTAGTAAATGCATAATCTCCAATCATAATAATAGTGTCTGGAAGCTTAATGTGAACAAGTTCGGTTCGATCGTGAAAAGCTCCACTAGCAATAACTTTTACAATCTTTCCATTAATTTTTTCAGGTATTTCAATTCTATTCTTTTTTTTTCCTTCTTCAGTTAAACCTTTTATTTCGATAAAATCTTTTTTAATATTATATTTAATATCGTTAAATACACCAAATCCACTGCTTTCTGTTTTAATATTAGAGTTGTTTTTACTAGATAACACGATTGTTTTAATGAAATCGAGCTCTTCGTCATATAACTTTTCATATATAATTGGAGATGCACTTGATGTACATACTAACTTAATATTTGGGTAATTTTTATAAATGTATTTTACAAATTTAAACCAATCGGGGATAAAATGAATTTCATTAATAAATAAATAGAGTGGTTTATCATTTCTATTAAAAATAAATTC
>DXJM01000355.1 GCA_019057355.1 Promethearchaeota archaeon
AATTATTTTGATTTTGGAGTAATCTTTAAGGAATAGGCAGGAGATTCTTTAAGATTCTTAGGAATTGCAATTTTTATGATGAGTACAGCAACCGCTAATTTAATTAATGCTTATTATGATAGGTTTGAAGATAAAATAAATCAACCAATGAGAACTGATATGCTTAATGTTGTTGGCCTTAAGAACATGAAGAGAATTTTGATAAGCATCTACATCTCAATTATTATTCTCTCAACATTATTCGGAAATTTCTTGTTTTTCATTTTTACTTTAATTGCCGTGATTGATTCGATTTTCTATTCAGCACCACCTCTCCGTTTTAAGAAAAACATGATTACAGGGATGATAGCATTTTCAGGAGTCATGGCAATTCCTTTTATCGCAGGTTGGGTTATCAATAAGCCATTGTGGCAATTGTCACCTTTATTTTATCTAATAACCTATTTTTTCTTCACCTATTTTTCCATAAAAAATATTCCTGATTTATTAGGTGATAAAAAAGCAAATATTCAAACGATAATGACGAAAAGTGTTGACTATAAAAAAGGGATTTATACTAGTTTTTTAATACTTTTTACCCCCTACATCGCACTCCTTATTTTGATACTGAGCAATGTATTAAGTGGAATATATTTTATCATGTATATCTTTATCCCATTTTTATTTTACCTATTAATTGAAAATTTGCATTATGAAAAAAATCTTTCAAGACTTGAAAGATTACATGCATATGGATTTATATATGCAGTCACGTTTCTTAATGTTATCTTATTTTTGAGCACATTTCTAATTGAAGCGATCATTTGGATTATTTTTAGTTATTCTTATATCATTTTCTTCATGAATATAAAAAAAGTCGACTCAAGACATGAAAAAACGCAAGGTCGTGGAAAACATGAATAAACATTTTTTCCCCATGAGAAAGAGATCTCGAAGGAAAATGAAAAACAAAAATTTAATATTTTTATTACATTTCATTTTTCAATCACAGAATAAAATGATTAAATTTAATGTCATCAGAGATAAAGATTTTTAAGTTTACAGGGACATATTCTAAATATCATAAGAAATATAAATTTAGCAAAGAAATTCGGGCATTAAAACAAGAAGATGCCTTAGAAAAAATGTATGCTACAATAACTTCTATTGGAATATATAGACGTCAAATCAATATTGAAGAAGTTAAAGAAATCACGCCAGAGGAATCTCAAGATTATCTTATTCATGAATTAAGTACTTAAATGCGTGTTCAAGATGGAAAATACTCAAAATAATAATATACAACAACAAATATATCAATTTCAATATTTTAAAGAACAACGAGATGCTCTTGCTCAGAATTTAGGACTAATAAGCGCTTCTTTACAAAATTACATGACTACTAAAGCTACCATTGAAAGCTTAAAAAATGTCAAGGAAGGAGATGAAATTCTAATACCTATTGGGGGCTCGATCATTCTCAATGCGAAGATTTCCAATACAGATAAAATTTTAACTTATGTCGGGCAAGATGTTGTAGTCGAAAAGCCTATAGATGAGACAAATCAATTCATCGAAAAAATAATTGAACAGCATAATGAACAAATAAAATTTTTAAATAGTGAGCTATACAAGCTTGACATGACCCTACAGGGAATGTCACAATTAATCCAGCAAGGCTCTTCTCAGATGTGAAGCTTACGCAGGATTAAAATACCTTTTATCTTAATTCTAATTTCACGTGATAGTACAAATGAAAAAGAAATTATCTAATGTATTTTCAACTTTTGTTAAGAAAACATTAACAGAAAAAAAATTAGAAGCAATTTCAGAATTAAAATTGCTCTTAATAAGTAATGATGTTGCCCTTGAGACAGCTGAAGAAATCTGTGATCAATTGAAACAGCGTTTAAAGGGAGACCAAATTGGACGTTTAAGCTCAACAAAAAATTACTTAATTGAAGAATTGAGAGATGTTATAAGGGAGATATTAACCCCAGAGAAAGAGATTAATTTATTAGAAGAAATTAAAGCAAAAAATTCAAAAAATCTACCTTATATAATCGTTTTTTTAGGAGTTAATGGCACTGGAAAAACGACTACTATGGCTAAGATAGGGAATTTCTTGAAAAAACAAGGGTTAACTTCTGTGGCAGCCGCATCAGATACATTTAGAGCGGGTGCAATTGAACAACTCTCGAAACACATGGAAAATGTTGGAATAAGAGTTATTAAACACGAGTATAAATCCGATCCCGCAAGCGTGGCTTTTGATGCAGTTAATCACGCAAGGGCGAAGAATGTAAATGTCGTTTTAGTTGATACTGCGGGTAGACAAGTGACGGATAAGAATTTGATGATAGAAATGCAAAAAATAATAAGGATAGCAGAACCAGATCTAAAAGTATTAATTGTAGATAGCTTGTCTGGAAATGATGCATTATTTCAAGCAAAAGAGTTCAAAAAACATGTAGGCATAGACACTAATATTTTGACGAAACTTGATGCTGATTCTAGTGGTGGCGCAGCACTTTCCATTACTTTTATAACAAAAAAACCGATATTATTTATTGGTAATGGTCAAGGATATGATGATATTGAAGAATTTTCTATTAATTCATTTCTGACTAATATATTAGATATTTAGAAATATCGTTTCATTCTCAATAGTTAAATTTTTTAGCAACTTAGTTTTAAATTATTCATCAAGATAACTAAATAATTTCAAATTTATCACGCACTTTATCAGTCAATAGAGGTGTTATTACTGTCCAGCTACCCGAAATATGAAAAATATGAAAAATATCAAAAAGGAAAAAAACCGAGCTACCTAGAGAGGTTCAAAGAGTTCTTGAGAAGCGCGAAAAGAGTGATAAAAATAGCATCAAAACCAACTAGAAAAGAATTTTTTACGGTTTTAAAAATTTGTATAATAGGAACCGTTATTTTAGGAGTCTTGTATTATGTCTTGCAACTAATTTTTACGTTTGTTGGTGGGATTTTCTGGCCAAAAACCTAATAACATTATTCTATTCTAACTATGAGAAGTTGATCTTACATGAAAATCTCTCTTCAACTATCAGAAAATATGCATTTTATTGCTACATCAAGACATTTTAAAGATATACATGTTGATGAGCCTGAAACATTTCAGGGAACGGATCTTGGTCCAAGTTCTGTAGAATATATATTAATTGGAATTGGTGGTTGTTTAGGATCAACGCTAACATTCTGTCTCAGAAAGAACAACGTAGAAATCAATGATTTAAAAATATATATTGAAGGTAAGCTTTCACATGTAGGTCCAAAGAACCATTTAAGATTAATAGAAGTGAATGCGGAATTAGTTCTTTCCACTAATAATACCGATTTTCCAGAAAAAGTTGAGTCATGTATCAATACTTTCAAGGAACATTGTGTTGTATCCAATTCTATTATTCAAGGATTGCCTATTAATGTAGAGGTTATGCAAAAAAATTAAAGAAGTAAAAATTAAAAATAGTATATCTCTATCCCGTTATGGGGAATTTTAAGATCCTCTTCTTTGTTTTTACATGCGATAAATTTTATTTTTAGCTCCAAGCATAATGAAAGAAGCCGAGAAGATAAAATTCCGTCAATGATAAGAAATGATAAAGTTGTGTGGTTTCCGATGTTTCCAAATAATTCTCCAACAGGCATTGTAAATAATTCTTCTCCTTTTTTGTTAAGACCAATACTATGACCTATTTTAACAGTATTTAAAGCATCGAGAATGAATTTAGAATCCTTAATTTTCATTTTATTTAAAATCTTTTGAAGTCCATTTTCTTTTTTTTTTGATTCTTTTTTTATTTTAGATTTTTGATCTGTTTCACCAGAAATATTAGCAGGTTTTTTATTTTGAAGGGCCTTTATCATTTGTTTTCTTGTCAACTCTTCAACTTCAAATCCTTCTGGAGCTCGTGTAACGTAATCGATTTTAGCAACCTGCAAAAGTTCATTCAATATGATGGTGCCTCCTCTATCTCCATCCAAAAAAGCAGTAACAGTCTCTTTTTTTTTAGATAACTCAATTATTGATTTAGGAACTTGGGTACCTTGTACGGCAATTGTATTTTTTATACCAATTCTTAATAGGTTAAGAACATCCGCACGTCCTTCCACGATAATTAATTCAGGATCATCATCTACTTCTGGACCTGCTGGTAAATTTTCAGCGCCCCATGACGTGATTTCTGCTAATTTGATGTCAGTATCCATTTTTTCTTCTATTTCACTTGATTCTAAGGACTTTGTATCCCACTCCTTGAGTAATTCTGCAGCTCTTTCGATTATTTTTTTTCTTTTTGTTTGCCTAACATCCCGAATTTCAATTAATTTAATTTCTGCTTCGCAGGGTCCAACTCTTGATACAGTTTCAACAGTCGCAGCCAAAAGTGCTGTTTCACGACGGGTGAGGCTGGAGGGTATTTTAATAATTCCTTCAGAGACACCTTCTTTAGATTCATTCTCAACTTCTATTCGACCTATTCTCCCTGATTTTTGCAAATCTCTTAAATCTAAATCCAATAAAAGTCCTTCTGTTTGACCAAAAACAGCACCGACAATGTCTGATTTTTCAACAACCCCTTTTATTTTAAATTTTGCATCAATAATATATTTTGTTGTAAAGTCTGTTTGATTTGTAATCTAGATCACTCCCAAATTGTACTTAATTTCTAATTTCTCTTTTTATTCAAGTAAAATCAATATTTCACATTCTTATTGGATTACCCTCAATAAAAGAATTGTAACAACCCTTTAAGTTTGCTTAAATAATTCACTTATTTCGATAGGAGGATTCTCAACCCATCTAATTTGCCTGATAATTAGATCGGCCGCGAAAAAAAAAAAACTAAAATATGAGTCTCATTCTCCATCCTCACTCAACACCCCACATCTCAACTCCCATCCCAATCACACCACATCTCCCTTCTTCTGCT
>DXJM01000033.1 GCA_019057355.1 Promethearchaeota archaeon
CGGCTAGGGGGACAAAATGCCGAATGTCAAACCCGATCGTTCTCGGCAACAACTTGCCCAAATGGTACGCGATGACATAAAAATTGTAAAATTCCGCGTCGTACGGGTTGGAATCGGCGGGGAACTTCAATTCCCGATACGCCCGTATTTGGTCTAGCGCGTCCTTGAAATATTTAATGTCTTCCATTGTATCGATGTGGAACTCCCGTAACTCCCGCAACATATTGGTCACGGCCGTCTGTATGCCTAACACCGTCTTTTCCTGCGGGTTGATGCCGTGGCTCAATATGGTCTTGAATGTGGACAATTCCACTTCCGCTTTGGTAATCTTTGACTGCAATAATCGTTGAAATTCGTTAAATGATAAAAATGTTGGGGGCGCGTTCGGATCTTGACCCTGCTTTACCGCCATTCGTTGGGCATACGATAAACTCGCAAAATACGCCTTTTTCATTAAATCGTATTGGGGTATATAATACTCCGTTTTGCCTCTGTCCGTGGAAATGAATCCAATGCCGTACGAATTGTCGAATATGATATCGGTGATCTGTTCGGATATTTGGGCTTTGATTTCGGGGGACACCTCGGCGGGGCTTTTCTCGTTAATTAAATATTCTACATACCACAATTTCACGATATCGTTGGGCGATTCAATTTCTTGAATGGATTTAATGGTGTTATCGTCTAATCCCTTGAATATTTCCCGCTCTAGTCCTTGAATGGTGGACAATTCCTTCAATCCGCCTTCCGCAAATATGGACTTTATATCATTTGCCAATGAATTGTATGCGGATATTTTTGCCGCTTTTGTGCCCCAACTATACCACGCGGGGTCTAATTGGTATCCCTCGCCTTCTAGGGCGTGTCGCACCACGCCCACGATGTCTTTTTCCCATACATTACCGTATTCGTCTTCGTAATATTGTTCGGCGTACGACAATTGTTCTTTAATGGTGTTGACGACCTGCTCGGTAAATGGGATTCTGGGTGCTCTATTTTCGGCGGGACTATTTACCATCCCGACAATTGGGTAGATTTCATCAACCTGATCTATATTATAGCTATTTTCCCAAGACAGAAAATGAGATTATCAAGACAAAAACGACTTCTATTGTGAATATTATATTATTTAAGTCATCATTGTGAGAAACTATGGGAAAATAAAATTGAAAGAGATAAATCTAGTTTCAAAATAAAATAATTGGAGACTTTTAGCAACGATATAATTCACATAATAATTTTAACTCCAAATTTTCATCCATTCAGAAAGTAATTTAAAGTTAGATAACTTAGTCGGAAAAAATAATCAAATAATTATAAAATAGTATTTGATTTATGGATATAAAGCGTGTAAGACTAAATAAAAAGAATGATAGAAAAAACTTAATCCATCTCAAGATCAAAATCAGCCATTATTTTGGGATATGCATTCAACATTATTTCGCAATCACAATGACCACCATAATGGTATAGCGTTTCTAAAAAGATTTTTTGATCATTTTTAGAAATATCCATTCCACTCAAGATCTCCTTTGACAAATCTAAATTAGTCTGACACTGTTCTATTACTTTTTTTAATTCATCCAAGAACTCGAGCACCTGTTCTTTTGTTAATGGATATTTTGGTTCCCATTTTTCCTGTAGTCTTTTTGGAAGCTTGGTTTCATAACAATCAATGCAATACCATGCTTTTGATCTTGTAGCATATACCATATCCTTATCAATTTCTCGGCAGATAGGACAAATACATATAGATTCATTAAACACTCGATTTAGTGTTTGTTTTCGACTTTCAAGTATTTTTGACTTTTCTTCTAATTCAGGTATCAATTTTCCTTCTTTTTTCATTTGATTTAAGAGTTCTCTTTGTTTCTTTATAATATTATTTATTTCATCAGATTTAGCTTTTTGAATTATCTTTCTGAAGTTATTTCGTATTTTTTTTAAACTTGGGTTTTTTATTATGATTTTTCGATGTTTTTTCATTTTTCTTCTTTCTAAATAATGATTTAAATTTATTATTAATTTCTATGGTAGTTTTCCTAAAAATTTTAGAATCATCGGATCTTCATGATGAGAAGTAATGCGTGCTAAAGCTCTCTTCATTATATCATCAAATGTTAAAGTTTTTTTGCTTTCAAAAAACCTGTGGTAAAGACTGCTTTGACTTATTCCAACCTTTTCTGAATAAAATTTTTTAAGAAATTTCTTTTTCATCTAATAATTTGGCTATACCTTGTTCTACCAATTTATCAGCCTGCTCTTGAGATATCTCATCTGGAACAGTCTTATAATCTAAAAAGGTTGAAAACCCTTTCCCATTTTTTTCTGTAAAAATAATTTAATAGATCTTTTTTTTATTCATAGTTCAGAATGATTCCTTCAAAATATCAATTTATTATAGATAATTTATTCTTAAAAGATTTTATATCATTGGTTAAAATAAATTCATTCAGCGTAAATTTTCGATAGTTAAATACTATTAAAAAAAACCAAATTATCTACAATTCCTTTATCCAAAACTTTCTTTTCAAAAAGATAATTATGTCTTCTACTGATCCAAATTGTTTTTAAGTTTGAATTAGGTTGGTATTTTGTGAGAACTTCAGGAAGCAAAATTATAGGATTATCAATTAAGTGGATTTCTCGTAGATTTTTAGGTAGATGGTTAAAATTGGGAAATAGTTTAATCTCATTACTGTCTAAATCTATAAATTCTACCATTGGTAAATTTTCAATCGAAATAGGAAGGTCTTTTAGCTCATTACGTTTGAGATCTATAGTTTTAACTTTAGACAGATTTCCAAAAAACTCAGGTAAATGTTCAAGTTTGTTATGGGGTATTAATAATTTCTCTAAAGAAACTAAATTTCCAAAATTCTCAGGCAAACATTCTAGTTTATTATGTGATAGATCTAAAATTTTTAATTTTTTTAAATTCGTTATAGAATCGGGTATAGCCATTAAATTATTATTTGAAGCGCTTATTTCTTCTAAATTATGGAGATTTACAATTGATTTTGGAATTGAAGTTATTTGATTATTTTCAATCATCAATACCTCAAGCATTTTAAGATTTCCAATTGATTCTGGAAGAATAGTTAATTTATTGTTATTCAATATAAGTTTTCTTAGTTTTACCAAATAACTAATATTGTCTGAAATATCTTCTAATTTGTTTCTATTAATTATGAATTCTTCTAAGTTTTGAAGATATTTTATCTCTTCTGGAATATTAGTGATTTCATTTCTGGAAAGAGACAAATATTTCAAATTTTTTAGCTTAAATATAAAATTTGGAATTTCTTTAATTTTAGAGTATCCATATGAAATTGATAAAACACTCAATTTTTGAAGTTTAGATAAATTTTTTGGAAATTCAATAATCTCTGTTCCATTAAGAAAAAATTTTTCTAGTTTAGAAAGTTTTGCTATATTGTTTGGTATATGTATAATTGGAGAGTTGTGTACTTCAAATTCTTGTAATTCTGATAATTCACTAATACAATTAGGAATTTTGGTAATTTTGGTATTATTAATTGTTAATCTTCTAATTTTTTTAATATTAGCAATTGATTCAGGAATTAACTTAATACTATTTCCTTTTAAATAAATTTCAACTATATATTTATCTGCTTCTTTGAAATAAATGCCATTATCTAAAGTTTTATTGAGATCCTGTTGATTTTGAATATTTTGACCAATTTCTCTTTCAAAAATTCTTAAATTCTTTTGTTCTTCCTCATCTAATATCAAATTTTCCAATTATACTACCTCTTTAAAAGTATACATCTCCATCTCTCAATAATTTTGGGATATTAACTGAAAAGAATTTTATCCAAATTTCATCATCTGAATGTTTTATATCACTTGGAAGAAAATCCTTAAGAAATTTTTCAATAGATTCTTGTTTTTGGATATAAAATTTGAATTTATCGATGATGTAGTGGTTAATTGCATTTTCTATTTCAGTTGATTCATACTGATTTTTAGCTTTAGATTTAATATTGTCAATTATTTCGTTTTTTAGAGTCTTTATAGTATCAAAAACTGCTTTTACTGCAGCATCATTAGGAAGTACATTTTCACTTATATGTTCCATTAATACAAAATAATGCATTATATTGATAATATCTAATGGATCATTAATATTTTTACCTTCAATTCTTTTATTTTGTTCAGAAGTATAAGGACTCCATTCTACTGTTAAAAGTAAGTTGATCCAATTTGTACATTGTTTAGCAAGTTCTTGTACTTTTTCCGTTTCATAACCTGAAGCAAATAAATAATCATTATCAACTAAAAATTCTTCAATTTTTTGGACTCTTTTATCTTTATGTTTCCCAATCATACCAGGATCATCATGCTCTTTAATATAATCTATTCCAAATTTTTTGCATAATCTATCAAGATCATCTCTTAATTTATTATGACTTAGTTCATGAGCTAGAATCCTCTTAATTAATATATCTAGGGATTCTGAATGATCAAGTTCAAGATTAAGAGTTATACGACCAGTAATTCTGTGTGCCGCCCCAAGAAGCTCTGCTCCCCACTTTCTTATGGTCTTTTGATTAATTTCTTCTTGAATTATTTTCAATCCTTTATATAATTCATTATTTTTTAAATCAAATAATTTATCAGCGTATTTAATCAGATTTTTCACTTTAGAAAGGTCTGTAACACTTGAATCTAGTTCAATATTATACTCTCTTTGTAATTCCTCTATGAATTTAAGGAACTTTCCCTCCATTTCATTTCCCATTCCAAATGCTTCATAAACATTCATCTTTCCTTGACTAATTTTATCTAGGATTTTCTTTAGATTTGTCTTAGAAACATCAATCTTTCCGAGAATATCGTTCTTAGAGACTGTTTGGATATCGGGATTTAAATTATTAACACCTTTAGTTATATATTGAGTCTCACCATTGACAATTCTAGTTCCTTCTATCATGTGAATGATCCTGAGACCATTTCGCATGAAAACGATTATATCACCCTCGTTATATTGTGTGAATCGATGTAAATTTTTAGCAGGTACAATATCCCCCTTTTTCAATATAGGGTGCATTGATTCAGTGATGATTCTAAAAGCATATGGTTTATCGGCAATAATCTCATTGACTTCGTATGAGAGTATATTTGTTTTCTTGTTGTAGAAATTCTCCACTATCGTTTTTGCATAGTTTTTTATGATTGCTTGTTTATCGGAATCCTGTTGGGTTTTCGCTAGTGGATTTACCTCTTTAGCAGTCCTCATTTCATTGACATCACCCGGACGGAGCGCTTCCGGCACGCCCGTTGGGGTCGCTTCTCGTGCCTTGGAA
>DXJM01000356.1 GCA_019057355.1 Promethearchaeota archaeon
AATAATAGGATTAAATATCAAAGTAAATTATTTTAAGTGATTAGAAGTGCCTAAAGAAATATTTGATGAGAAAAAATTTCTGGATTTATCCGATTCTGCCATTCATTGTCGAGTTAAAACGAGAAAAGACGTGGTGAAATTAAAATTGAGAACAAAAAAGACCTTATATACTTATAAAACTGATCCAGCTTCAGCAGAACGGCTTTTAAAAAATATACAGTGCGAAATTATAGAATTATAAAAAAAGAATTGAAAAAATCGTGAAGATTCTTCCAGCTTGTAAAACATGCATCCAAAGTGAGTTTTTATGTTCAAGTTGTCAAGAAAAGGTAGATTTAGGTGAATTAACGCAATTTGAGATAGATTTAGCAAGAGAATTGGTTCAATTAGAGGAGGAAGAACCCGAAAAATTTGGTTTTTTAAAAGATGTCTCCTTTTATAAAGCAATAGATTACGAAGATGTAGTAATTTTTGTTATTGGGAAAAAAGATAAAATAAAATTCACCAAGAATCTTTTAGATCTTATCAAGAGTTCTTATGAAATAGAAACCATCATTCTCGTAGAAAAAACTGAGAAACCAAGACCCGTAGTGGATAGCTTAATAGCTCCCAGTAAACTTATTTCATTAAATGAAATTTTTTTAGCTACAGGAGATATTGAGTTTAAAGCAGTAATTCCTATGGAAGATAAAGATACCATTTTATTTACAAAAGAAGAGCTTGAAGAACTCATCTATGAATTAACAGGCAATATTACCCGAATTGAATTTCATTAAAAGAACCTTTATTAAAAGAGTTATTATTAAAAGGTTAAAAAGAAACATTAATCACTAGTATCGTAAAAAACACCTTTTTGTAGGTTTTGATGCTTTTGGAATACAAACAAGTCATCTTGATTAGAACTGATTTAAAAATGGGTGCTGGGAAAAAATGTGCTCAAGCTTGCCATGCAAGCGTTTCAGCATCAGATTTGGTAAGGACAAAGAATAAAAAGGATTGGAAAAATTGGATGAATACAGGTCAGAAGAAAGTGGTGCTCAAAGTAAGTTCCATGGAGGAAATGCTTGATTTTTATAATCGATTGTTAAAAGAAAAAATACCTTGTTACCTGGTTAATGATGCAGGATTAACTCAACTCCCTCAAGGTTCTACAACAGCCTTGGGAATAGGCCCCGCATTGTCATCCCAAATCGACCAAATAACAGGGGAGTTAAAATTATTGTAAGCAGTGAGTAAATTGTCCAGAATGACAATTTTTATAAATAATGATGAAAAAGAAGTTGAAAAACACGTAGGAATAGAATCTTTTTCGACATCAGACATTCAAGGAATTGGGGGAGAATATAAAACTAGCTATAAAGATTTTATTGTAAAAGAAATCACTAAAGACGGAAAAACTCTCGAAATGAGGGAAGATTCCGAAAGTCCTCCTTTTTTAGAGGATTCTAAGGATAAATATACATCCTTTAATATAATAAAAATCAATAAAGATACCTTTGAAGCAATTAGAGAAATCTCTAAGCATTTAGGGATTCCTTCAAGTGCCATTCAATATGCTGGGCTAAAAGATAAATGTTCAATAAGTGTCCAGAGTGCATCAATTAAAGGAAATTATATTCATAAACTGAAAACTATAAAATTAAGTGATATTTATTTGAGAAATATCACTCCATCGGATAAATCCATCAAATTAGGAAGCAATTTTGGCAATAATTTTACTATCATGATAAGAAATATTGCTCCCGAAAATAAAATTGAAGAAAGAATATCAGAAATTATTAAAAAAATTAATTCAAGAGGATTTCCAAATTATTATGGATTACAAAGATTTGGTTCTTTGCGACCAAATTCACATAAAATTGGAGAATACCTTTTAGAACAGAATTACATAGAAGCATATCATGAACTTGTTACTGCTATTTATTCAACTGAAAGTTCTAAAGCCCAAATGGTTCGAAAAAAATTAGCCGAAACAGGAGATTTGAAAAGTGCTCTCGATGACTTTCCACAAGCCCTTGGGTATGAAAGAAAGATGATCCAGAGTTTAATTGAAAAACCCGATGATTTCAAGATGGCAATTGAAACGCTCCCTCCTGGGCTCATGACCTTGCTAATAAGTTCATTTCAATCTTGGATATTCAATAAGATGCTTTCAAAAAGAAACAATAAGGGGATTTCATTATTCGAGCCCGTTGTAGGAGATAGGATTGTTATTCTTGATGATGAAATAGGGAACATGAGCAAGGTAACATACCTTTACGGTGGTTTATATGATGAGTTTTTGGATGAAGCGATTAATTTAAATCGAGCAGCCATTATAGCACCATTAATCGGATACAATACTAATTTAGAAGAGTATCCCTTGATGAAAGATATTTTTCAGGAAGTTATATCTCAAGAAGGAATAAAAATTGATTTCTTAAACAATGAAGTTCTAAAAAAATTCGACTTCAAGGGATCCTATCGAGCGATAACCGTTAAACCAGTAGGAGTAAAAATTAGTGAATTCTCTGATGATGATCTTAATGAGAAAAAAAAAAAATTAAAAATTGAGTTCTCTTTAGTAAGGGGTTCTTATGCAACCATGCTTCTTAGGGAATTGATTAAATAGTCAGGAAATGTTTATCGTTAATTTTTTATTCGTCTCAATTCCACAAATATCCACTACTTTTATCATGAGCTCATGAGGACCAGGTTGTTCATATATGTAAGGATCTGAAATTAATTTTAATTCTCTCCTTTTAGGTGTTCTATAAGAAGCCCACATTGTCCTGAACTTACATTGAACGCTATAATCAAAATCAATTGACCAGTAATCAATCCAATCAGAAAATGTAGTAATGTTTTCCTCGATCTCAGGAGAAATGCAATGATTATATGGGATGATATAGTCAATGATCTTTAAGGTTACCGCGTTTTTATTTTTATTTAAGATAATTTTACATTCAGGTGTGCGATTTTCTTGATCAGATAGATGACTCCTTACTTTTTTTGATATAAATTCGACCGGGAACCAGTAATTTTCACTATTTGATTCAAGGGATAAAATTTTAAATTCATTGGGAAGGATGTTATACTTTTTTTTCCAATCTTGGAGATCATTGCTATTTTTCACATCCATTATCCTCTTTTTCATGATGTGTATTGCATTTTTAGACATGTCACATCCTATCCAGCGCCTATTAAGTTTTTCTGCAACTGCAATAGTAGTTCCAGAACCGCAAAAAAAATCAGCAATCAAATCATTTTCACGTGTCGATGCTAAAATGATCCTTCTTAAAAGTCTTTCTGGTTTTTGGGTGGAAAACCCTTGATATTCTAAAGTATTCGCTCTAATATATGGAATGTCCATCCAAACATCCCTCGGAAAAACGCCTTCATTTTCAATGTACACTTTTTGAGATAATTTCTTTCCATCATGGCTTCCACCACGGAAATAAAAAGTACCATTACTATCCTTACTTAAAGCGTTTTTGACACGATCAGAATACTCCATATAAATGTTCTTATCATCATTAAAGGTATATACATCCGATTTTGTATAAAATAGAATCACATCAAATGATCTTACAAAAAATCGTTTGGTTTGGGCAGATGCTGCGGGATAAGACCAAATAATTTCATTTCGAAAATTATTTTCTCCATAGATCTCATCCATCATCACTTTAATATAATGCCCTACGTGCCAATCTAAATGAATGTAGATACTTCCTTCAGGAGAAAGTAGATCCTTCATCAATAACAATCTTTCATAGATAAAACTCAGGTATGAATCCAAGCCATGTTCCCAAGAATCGTTATATGCCGCCTTTCTTATCCATTTACTTGAGTTTTTAGAAGCATCTCCATCCCCTATTTGAATTTTATAATTAAATTCTCCACCAGTTCCGAAGGGTGGATCGATATAAATCAATTTTATTTTACCCTTGAAATCATCTAATAAAGAATGCAGGACGAATTTAGCATCTCCCCAAATCAATAAATTCAACCAATCTCCATTATTTTTCTCACTCATGGGAGGTGATATGGATTCAATAAGTTGCAAAAATACAGGGTTCTTAGTTTTCAATTGTTCAATATATTTGGAACTTTCTTGTTTTCCTTTCCAAAATAAATTTCCCATACTGTGAATATTAGAATAACAATTTTTAAAAATTGTTAATAACCATCAACTATGCTAAATAGCAGGTGTGAAGAGTATTTTAGATTGATGATAACATGTTAATGATACATGTTCTTGAAAAGCATGTAGTGGTATTACGAACGTAAAAAAGCTTATTATATATCATGTTGATTGAATTTCAAGCATAAATAAGATTTATTTCAAAAAATAATAAAAAAGAATGACCATTCTTAATGGTATGCTTCAAAAATTAATATAAATAATA
>DXJM01000357.1 GCA_019057355.1 Promethearchaeota archaeon
AATACATATATTCATTATAAATATACTATTAAATAATCATAGTATACAGTAACAATTAATATAAAAAAGGAGTTTTAAAAAGAAAACTCTTATCAAACTTGCTTAAACATTAAAAAAGGTTATATAAAATGCCCGTAGGAATACTTGTCATTCGCTGGGATAATGAAATAGGACCAATAAATGAAGGATTTTATCCCGATAATCTAAAGATCACAAATAATTTATTAACCCAGGTATATAGTTCACATCGATATCAATCTTTAAAACCCGGGTTTGCTTCAATCTCTCTTAAAAATAACAAGATTGTATCATTTTTCTCAGGAGTAGGAGACATGCACATAAGTGTTGAAAATTATGTCGTGGCACTACTGCTCAGAAGGGATGAGAAACCACAGTTATATCGAGAGATTTTAAAAAAAATTGCGGCTGAAATTCTTGATAAAATTCCTGAGGGAAAATTTTTAAAATTATTACCTGACTTGTATAAAGAATTAGCCAAAGTTTGAAACGAACTTTCGATCTAATTTCTAACATGTCAAAGGAATAAGTATAAAAATCAATCAATTGTCTTTTTAAGTACAATTTTTCCGGCATCGTTAAATTCGACCAGTCCGACATCTTGAAGCGTTTTAACAAATCTTTGAGTCAATACTATTGGAGAACCTAATGCTGATCGTAATTCTTCGACTGTCATTGATCCTACTTTTTCCAAAATCAGGTATGCTTTAAATTGGGGTTCGCGTTCCATTAATTCGGTTAATTTTTTATTCTGCGATAATTTATGAGCATTTTGATCATAGAATGTTTTATAATCAATCATCTGGGTTTTAACATCATCAACTATCGCTTCAGCATCCCTTCGTTTCTGATTTGCCTCTTCTAATTTTTTAATGGTTTCTTCAAATTTATTGCGAATTTCATCATATTTATCGATAGCATCTTGAGCATCTGCTTGTTGTTCGGTTAAACTTAATTTATCATCTAAAATTTTTGCTTCTAAATCCTTTATTTTTGCTTTCAATTCTTGTTTTTCAATGATAAAATGTTCTCGCAATTCTTCTGTTCTTTTATCTAATTCCCCTTTAAAATTGTCTGAAAGAACTTCTAATTCCCGGATTTTCCCTTCAAGGGTAATTAATCTCTGATTTTTAAGCATCAATTCAGAATCTTTTTCAGCCATTAGAGTTTTTAAATTTGCAAGTTGTCCAAATACTTCTTTTAATTTTTCTTCAGTGGGAATCGAAGATTTCTTGGTTAATTCTAATTCAATTTGTACTTGAGCTAAATCACCTTTTGCATGTTCTAGTTCAGTATCCTTTTCTCTAATAATTGCCCTTAATTCTCCTATCATAGCTTTTAATTCTCTGATATCTTCAGGAATTTCAACTAAATCTGCACTTTTTGTTTTTTGATCTTCCAACATTCCTTGCAAATCGCTAATCACGATTTTTTGCTTTTTAATGATCCTATCCATTTTTTCAATCTTTTCTTTTAGAACAGCAATTTCTTTTTCTCCTGATTCAATTCCTTCGATCATATCTCTTAATTTATCTCCCATTGTTTGGCTCCTTAGACTTTTTTTTATAGAATTTTTAGTAGAATAAAAATCTGATCTACTATTTTAGTTGTTATATCTAATATAATAAAAGTATTTTAAATATTTTTATCAACAACTAAAATTTCCTTAATTTATAGTGCAATAAAAAACAATACATTAACCATGAAATTCATTGCTTCACATATTAAAGTTAGCTCTTTAAATGCAAAAGTGCTGATCGTATTTAAGTGGCAAAAAGAATCACAAGAAAAGGTAATTTTGGATGAAATCAAATTCCTCGAAAATGAGAGAATGCTCGTGGAATATAATAATAATAAAAAATACGAGTTTTTTGAAAATCCTCTTGAAATAAAACAAGAATTGATTAAAAAGTCGTTAAATTTAATAGAAAATTATCTATCTGGGGGATATATTAACTTATATGATGAATTTAAAAAAATGAATATTGAAATACCACTTAGAGAAAAATTTCCCTCATCTTTTTCATATAAAGTCATTCAATCCCTTTTAAAAATAAAATATGGTGAATCTACTTCATATTCATATTTAGGAGATGCTATTGGTTCAAGAGCATACAGAGCAATAGGTAACATCCTAAGGAAAAATCCTTTTCCATTAATAATACCCTGCCATCGAGTTCTGAGAAAAAATGGTCAAATTGGGGGTTTCATGGGATCAAGAAAGAATCTATGGAAAATAGAATTAAAAAATCATCTTATTCAAATTGAACAATCTAATACTAAATTAAAAGAAAAAAAAGGAGAGAGATAGGTATTTTTAGGTATTATTTGTAGCTCTTCGATTTCCCCGCTATTAATGCAACCAAAGCGACTAAAAGACCATATAATGCAGTATTAAAGATTCCTGTAATGAAAAGCTTTAAAGCAACTTCGTTAAAAGAAGCTCCATATGATCCCCAAATCAAATGATATATAATTTCAACATAATAAACTGCTATGTACAACATGACAATTGATACAATGCACGTGATTACCCATCCTATTAACGCGTTTTTGATACTTCCACCCGTTAATCCTGCAATTATGGCCGCTCCTACTATTGCCACAATCATCAAGCCAAACCTTAAACGATCCCCGTCAGAAAACCCCGAGTCATTGATCCATTCAGCGATATCCCATGGAAAATGCGCCATTGGTTGATTTAATCTATAGAGGATATATAGAGGATTGTTTGAAATATAATTAAATTCTGTTTCTAAACTCCCTTCAATAGCATTGCCAATGATGTAAAATAGAAAGTTTAGTATTAAAAAAAAAATTAAACTCAAAATAAAAGCTAAAGATATACTCTTTCTCATTCTGTTCACCTAATCATATTTTTCCGTAAATTTTTTTTCTCAATAATTTATCGAATATTAATATTAATGATTATACACTTTATGGAAGTATTGAATAAATATTTATAGTCCATGATTCAATTTATTAAATATTTAAAAAAAAATTGTAAGTACTAAGTTTTTTGATCCTGAAAGCTCTCCGAGCGAAAACGATTGCCGAGGAAGCAGAAGAGATTGTCGGCAAGGGCCCCTCGTGGCTGCCGCACTCCTGTGAAGGTCCTAAGTCTCATCAGATGGGAAAACCAAAAGAGAGCCCTGGTGGCGGACGGAAGCGTCCTGAAAGGATTCACGAAGAAAAAGAGCTCCATGCTCATGTGTGTTATCATTGCGGCACCAATCTGGACGTTGTGAAGGAGTACCATGTCTATGACCGCGTGGTGACTGAATTGTTTAGATATCAGGAAGATGAGAAGGATTATCTCACCTTACGGTTAAAGAACGTGAGATTGCTCGTCAATCGCAAGAACTGTCCGAACTGCAAGAAATGGGTGTATCCCGAGCAGGGCTTGCTGAAAAATGCACGTATTGGGCTTTCTCTGGTGAGTTTTATCATCAGCAGGCGCATTCGCACGAAGCTC
>DXJM01000358.1 GCA_019057355.1 Promethearchaeota archaeon
GATAACGTCCTTCAAGACTTCCGAAGTAATGAAAAAAGCATTATGCATGAAGCATGTCTTGAACTCGGTTACGAGCGAGCCGTCTGATAACCTTAGGGCGGGCCTTTCCTCCACAGGAAAGGTTGATAATTGGAATAAAAGTTGGAATTTTATAGAAAGTACCAAGTTTTTATAAATAATTAGAAGGTTAATCAAATAGGTAATAGTTTATTACAAAAATATATAAAAAAATTCAATTACAATATGCAGTAAACAATAACCGTACTTAATTTAAATAAATAATAAAATGGAGGAAAAATGAAATGAGTAAAAAAATCAGCTTGCTTGCAACGGATGGATATGAAGATCTCGAGCTCCATTATCCCCGATTAAGATTATTGGAAGCAGGTCATAAAACTGAAGTAATAGGACTATCGAAAAAAAAATAAAAGGAAAATGGGGCTATCCATTTATACCAGACTTGTCAATTGAAAATGCAAATTCAGATGATTATGATGGAGTCATCATTCCTGGAGGAACAAAAAATCCAGATTATCTAAGGAGGAGTAAAGATATTCTTCAATTCGTCCATCAAATGAATGATAGTGGCAAATTGGTAGGAGCAATTTGTCATGCAGGGTGGGTTTTGATTTCCGCTAAAATTGTTAAAGGTCGTAAGGCAACGAGTTATTTCGCAATAAAAGATGACATGGTAAATGCGGGGGTAATATTTGAAGACTCTCCTGTAGTAATCCATGAAAATTTAATTACATCGAGAACACCAGAAGATCTCCCTGCTTTTATGAATGCCATACTTAATTTTCTTCAAAAATGAGTAAAATTTAAAGAGGTTGTAAACCCTTTTTTTATCTGGTAGATATATTTTATCCTTGCCACTATGACGTCTAATCACTTAAACCCAATTATCATTGGAACTTCACAATACACCCAATCAAAGAATGCTCTCGATCCCCTCGATCCTATAGGGATGATGTTAAAAACGTGTCAGGCAGCACTTGAAGATGCAGGACTTTCAGAAAAAAAATCCCTCCTGGATGCATTATATGTTTCGAATGTTTATTGTCTTGCATATGAAAATGCTCCAGATGAGCTAGCTCAAAAGCTTGGGATCAATCCCATTCAAAAATTTTACGCTCCAATAGGGGGTAATACTCCCCAAATGCTCATAAATCGAGCAGCTAAATTAATTGAATCAGGGGAGATTCAATTCATTCTCATTACTGGTGCTGAATCTTGTTATTCCTTATCAAGGAGAAAAAAAAAGAAATCACATTAAATTGGGAAAAAGGATCATCAACATCCATCAATAGAGCTTTATTGGAATATGTATCAAATATGAGCCCTTCTGAAAAAACATACAAAATTTTTCAACCTTCTACTGCTTATGCTCTGTTTGAAACAGCCTTGAGAGCGCACTCTGGCAGGTCCATTCAAGATCACTTGGAACACATGGGGGATCTTTTTGAACACTTCTCAAGAGTGGCATCAAGAAATCCCCTTGCATGGTCTCGTGAATTCCTTACTAAAAAAGAAATCACCACTCAATCTTCAGATAATCGCATTATCAACCATCCATATTTAAAGAACCTTGTTGCCAATCCATATGTTGACCAAGCGGCAGCAATCGTGATGACAAGCGAGAAAAATGCCGAAAAACAAGGTGTTGATATAAAAAATTGGGTTTATCCAATGGGGGGCGCAGATCTTTCAAATATTCAAGATCTATCGCGAAGACCTCTGCTTTATGATTCACCTGCCATAAAAGAAGCCTCTAAAATTGCACTGAAGCAATCGGGACTATCTCTACAAGATATCAATGGTTTTGATCTTTATAGTTGCTTTCCGTGTATGGTTGATATCGCGCGAGATGAAATCGGGATTTCTGATGGTGATCCCCGACCTTTGACATTGACAGGAGGCCTTTCCTTTTTTGGAGCTCCTTTTAATAATTATTCTATGCATGCAATAGTCACTGGAATTCAAATGATTCGTAAAAATTCTTCATTAAATCTCATGATCACTGCGAATGGTGGTTATAATGAAAAACAATCAATAGGGATTTATGGAAAGAGCCCCCCCCTAATCCCTTGGAATGAAATCAATGTTGAGGTTATACAAAGCTCAATCCTTGCAGAAATCTTACCCAAACCAATTCAAAAAGCAAATGGTTTTATCACGATAGAAGCATATATGTTTTATTATGATAGAAATAATGAACCTACAAGAGGACTTGTCATTGGAAGATTAGAGGGAAACGAACGCGCACTTGCATTTATCGATGCTGAAAAAAATGCATTAAAACAACTAATAGACACTGATATTGTTGGAAAAATATATCCAATAAAGTATGATGATAGAAAAAAACTCAATACTATAATTCTTTCATGATTTACCATTAATAATCATGAGGCATCTAGATGGTTAGGACATTTCGAATCACGAAATCATTGGATAAAAAAGGTATCATTTCCTGGTTTCAATTATTTTAAAAATTTTTTCAAAATCAGATAAATTGAATGGCTTGAGGATGTAACCATCAGCACCAGTTTCTTTAAGATTTTCTTCAACTTCACTCCCGGTCATTGCCGTTAAGAAAAATACGGGAATGTTCCCATACCTGCTATCAGATTTAATTGTCTTGCAAATATCATAGCCAGAAATATCCGGCAATAGGATGTCTAAAAGAATGACCTTAGGGCTGGAATTCTTGAGGACTTCAATACCTTTCGCCCCGCTGATGACACCCTTGCAGCTATAGCCCTTGCTCTCAACAAGACTGGTAATTAGACGGATTGTGATCAGGTCATCCTCAATGAGCAGGATATCATATTCTGGAGCCTGAACCCGAATATCATCCAGAAATTCAATTATTTTACTTTCAAGCAATATGCTCTGTTCAAATATATTTTTCACCGTAGATCTAACATTTTCACTGAGTTTTTCTTTATAGGTTTCCAATAATAATTGTGAGTATCCTTTTATTGAAGTTAAAGGTTCTTTTAACGCATGAGAAATATTTGATATTGTCTGAGGGTTAAGTCGGTTCATGTTAGCATTCCCATGTAATTGATCGTTAATAAAAAGCTTCACGCTATCCCTGATTAATTTTGAAATGGTAGTATAATTGCTTTTATTTATGAAATCCTGCCATTCATTCTTCGTTTCCTCTGATATATAGAGCGATATGCGTTCCTTGTCTCGATCATAGATCTTCTCGCCCTTTTGCCATTTCTTAAAGCCCTCTGTTACAATACCTCTCCACACGGCATACTTTCCAGTCTCCTTTTCGTACCTTTTCATTTCTTCTTTTTTTTCTTCATCATCAACCATTAACCGCTCATTCTCCGATCTATCACTACTATTTTGGTCAATTCTTATCGGTTAAGCTTCATGCTTGCTGGGTTTTAAGTTTCCTGCTAAGGTTAATTTTTCATCTATCTAAAAATAAATTCTAAATTTTAAGGTATAACCAATTGATAAAACAATTATAAAAAAACTATAATTTAAATTCTTCCCAGTTTTTTACAGTTGAAATCTCATTTCTTATTTAATGATATCATTTTCTCGAAATATTTTTTTAATATCTCATGTCAATACAACACGATTTTATTAATCTAATCTTACCTAAATATATTAAAAAAAAATATGAATCAGAATCAATAATTTTTATATAACAACAAAAACAAATCATTTAGTAGCACGAAATTTTTTTTATATCAAAAAAAAGATTTTTAAGAACCTTATATTGGCGTGACAATATGACCTTAAAAGGGGGATGATGGTCTAATGATTGGAGGAAATGAAAAAGATCTCGAAGAAGAAATAGAAAAAACAGAAGAAATGGAGATTTACGAAAGAGAAACAGGAAAATACGCGGTTTGGAGGGGAGCAGTAACAGAAGCATTCAAAAAATGGCAAAAAGGAGAAAAGATCTACGATCGAGACAAGGAACGCATTTCACTTTACGTATCCGAGGAAACAAAAAACCAATGGCAGAATTTTATAAAAGAAAAAAATTATTCAACCATTTCAAAATTAATAAGAGAGAGTGTCAATTATTTTATCGAAAAATATTCCGAAAAAGGAGGAAATGAATTATTAAAACTAAATGGTCAAATATTATCCGGTATCTCGCATGCCCTAAAAGAACCTCTTACTACGATTAAAGGATTCAGTCAATTATTACTAGAAGCTTATAAAGATGAATTGAGTGATGATGTTCTTTCCACAATTCAGAATATCTTTGAACAGAGCATATTGCTCGAAAATAAAATAATCAATATTTTAGATGATATTAAAGTCGAGCATGATACTGTTGACATTTTATTAATTGAGGACGATTTAGCCACTATAAGGTTATTAAAAAGTTATTTTGAAAGTCGGGGTTATAGCTGCAAGGGAGTCATCAGCGGGACGAAAGGGATAGAAGAATTAAAAAATATTACTCCGAACGTGATTCTTTTAGACGTCATATTGCCCGATGTCTCGGGGTATGATTTATGCAAAATGATTAAGTCAGATAAAAAGTTAAAAAACATTCTGCTTTATCTCCTGACCGCAATCCCAGGTTCCGAGGTAAAAAAGAATTTCGCTGAAACGGGTGCTGATGGTTACATCCTCAAGCCATTCAATCTCTCTGATTTTGAGGTATTGTTTGAAGAATTATGATTTCTCAAGTCTTTCATTCCTGAATATCTCTTTTTTTTAAAATCTTTCATCTTTAAAAGAAAAATTTTAATTCTAAAAATTAGGAATATGGAATAACTTCAGATAGATTGAAGAATTAATTATTAAGATTTTTTTTATTGTAAAAGTCAAAAAAAATAGAAAAAAGATCTAAAAAAAATGCTAAAGATCAGATCTAATTATGGCTTAATCGAAACATGGATAAAAAAAAAAGCAAATAGTATAAAATCCATCTCTTAGCATTAAGTAAGGCAAGATGTGGTTTACGGGCTATGAGGGATTCGAACCCCCGACCGTCAGGTTAAGAGCCTGCTGCGCTACCTGCCTGCGCCAATAGCCCACAAGTTTCTATTGAATATCACCATATTCTCAAGCGCAGATGGAGGGACTCGAACCCCCGAGCGCTTACGCGCACCGGCTTTCTTGCCATGTTTTAATTTACACGTGATGTCTCAAGGCCGGCGTCTTTAGCGCACCTAAGATAAATGCTTTACCAGCTAGGCTACATCTGCTTTTGAAAAAGTAATATAGGTTAAACTATTTTCCAATGCTAGATATATGAAATCATTTTTGATATTTTATTTTTACGAAATGACAATTTCACCCAGTTATTAAAGGGCAATATTTTAATAAAATAATGATTTCCTTATTTCACATCTCTTAATATAGAATTCTTTCCCAAATCAACGAAAACTATAAATTTTATCATGTTATAGATTAAATTGAGATTATCATAAACAAGAAAGAGGTCTTGCAAAATTAGCTCTAAAAGTGCCGAAAATTTCAGGTATTTAATACCCCAAAAATTATTTGATGAACTTACTCAAAAGGCAAAAGAAGAATTACCCTATATCATTCATGGTTGGTTGTTTGCCGATAGGAAGGAAAATTTTGGAATCGTAACCAAGTATGTAATGAATCCTGATCTTCGAAAAACAAAAGTTCACGTGAAACCACGTAGTTGGATGAGATATAAAAAATCTAAGATATATAACATGCGTAAATTTAAACAAGAACTTGGCGTGGATATTGCTTGGCAATTTCACACCCATCCATCGGGCAATGAAAAATTACACAATATTGACAAGCGGATCCTTAAATATTTAAGCAATGGTGTGATGATCATTGTCGTTCCTCCAATTGAAGAAAAGGGTCAAAAAGGTCACGTAGTGGGCTGGTATTACGATAAAAGATATACAAAGAAACCTATTGTTGAAAAAATGGTATTTGAAATCATAACAGAATAATGCAAGGGGTTTTTTATGTTCTTTATCTTGTCTAAAACATTCCACCAGCATGATAAAATATTAAAACTTTCAAACTTTATATTCAAATTATAAGGTTTCTACTCTATTAGATCATGAAACTTTTTCAAGCAAGCGTCGCTTAGCTTGGTAGAGCGCTGGATTGCTAATCCAGTATCCAATGGATTCGTGGGTTCGAATCCCACCGCTTGCGTGTCTTTTAAACTCATAGGAGCCTGTGGTCTAGTGGTTATGACTCGTTTGTTAAAAAACGAGTAATAAACGTCGCGCTTGCTTGTAATATGCAATTGCATGCCGCGAGTACACCGCGAAGGTCAGGAGTTCAATCCTCCTCAGGCTCACCATTTTTTTTCTATTTAGAACATGCTAAAAATTCTAGTTTATAGTATTATCGTACGTTTAATTTTGAAAATTAGGATTTATTCTGGAAATATCAAGATAAAAGAAATTAACCTTCTAAAATATTGATTGTGTTATAAATTGTTCGTTAAAATGAGCCATAGCAATAGATCACAGATTAAAAATTTAAACAGTTTTAGATCAAGAATTTCTACTCATCATTATCAAGATATTGTAATAAAGGTTCACATATATTGATAATTGACTTCTACGATAAGATTTTTATAAAATTTTTAAGATAATCTTAAATATTAAATAGATCCATGCATAAAATATCATTAAAAAGAAAATAAAGGAGAAAACATGCTCGTTGAAAACCTTATATTATTGATATTAACAACAATAGCGATAGAAATCACCGGATGGTTTTATTTTACCCGAAAAAATAACATGCTCAATAAATCTGCAGAATTTAAGGTTTTATTGATGCTACTTATAGATGTTTGTATGCTAGCCACAGCAATGATTATAGCAGGTTATTATTTAAATGAAGATACCCTTGATATAGCTGCGCTTCTTCTTCTATTATCAATAATAGGTTCCACAGCAGCGATTATAAATCTTTATAGCATTTATTTAATCGCGAAAACTCTCTCTAAAAATAAGCAAGATATTAGTATCAAGACGAATCAACTAAAAAAAATCATCCAAGCAGGTGAAGAAACATCAGTAAAAGTATCAAATAATGCTACATCTTTAGCAGCGAGCGCGAGTGAACTAAACTCTTCCGCTGAAGAAATTTCTGCTAGAACATTGGAAATTGTAAAAAAATCCCAAAATCAAGAGGTCGCTCTAAAAGAAATCAACAATATGGCTGAAAAAATCAGGAATATTTCAAAACTCATAACGGATATATCCGAAAAGACAAATCTTCTCGCATTAAATGCAAGTATTGAAGCTGGTCGTGCTGGAGAAAATGGTCGTGGTTTTGCAGTCGTAGCTGAAAGAGTACAAAAATTGGCTGAAGAATCTAAAGGATCAATTGGGAAAACGGGAGAAATTATCGAAGATATCACAAAAAAAATTTCGGTGGTCTCATTAGATAGTATTGAGATTAATAGTTTAATGGAAGAAATAGGTTCGGCTACAGAAGAACAGACCGCTTCAATGGAAGAAATCTCTGCTACGGCTTCGCTGTTAGAACAAGAAGCGAAATCATTGAAAGAAGCACTTTCAAAAAAGATTTATAAAGATTAATGAAAGCATGCTATTTGCATTACAAATCATATTTTTATTAATATATACATTAATGCTTTAATCTGTTAATATTTTGATATCTTAATGCAACTAATTTGCAATTTGTAAGGTATTTCCCGATGTTTGCAATAATTCCTGGAGCTTTGGTATTTTCTTTAAAAAGAACAATGTTATCAAGAAAAGAATATCGATGAATAGATATGATATCTCTAAGATGTCCCGTCTTAATGAGTGCTTTTTTTAATTGATTTTTTGTAGCACCAATAGCCGCGATTCCTTCTATTTTTTCGTCCATAATTTTTTTAAACAAGTTTAACGACTTTCCGGCTAGTTCTCCTTGAATTTCTTTTTTTTCGGTGTTTATTTCAACTATTTTCACATGAATTGGAAAATTATCTATAAAATTATATCCTTTAATAATCTGTCTCGTAGATTTCTCATTTCCCTTGCATAATTGATTTCTTAAAGTAATCAAGTTTATTAACACGTCTACTTTTGGATCTAAAATTGCACAATCAACAAATATTCCAAAACCCACCTTTCCTACATCCACCATTGAACCTTTAAATTCCTGTCCTACTTTCAAGTCCCCGAAATTTTCAATTATTCCTATCTCTGTCTTCAAAAGGTTTAGCATGAATATTTCGTCAGGACCTTTAATTTCAATTTCAAATCTTTTATCAAAATTTCTTAGTTTATTGATTCTTATAGTTGTTTTGTCAAAACCTTTAGAGACTTCTTTTATATATTTCAGATAATTAAAAAAAAGATCCTTTTGGGCTTTTTCTGATGTAATGTCTGGAAATTTATCATATAATACAACTTTTTTCACCACTTGCACGGCACCACTTTCATGAATTATCTTGGATTAATGGATAAAAATCAAGCAAGCTGTAAAAAAATTATGTTTCTCATGTTGAATTGAACAAGATCTTCAAAAAGATTTAAATTTAAGAATTTTTTTGTTAAGAAGTATAAAAAATAATATTGATGATTCGTATGGATGAGCAGAAATTTAATGAAGCTTCATCAGAGTTAAAATTACATGAAGCTGTCAAAGAAGTATTTCTTTTAGATAAAGATGGTAATATAAAATTCAAATCTGAGGATTTTGAGTTATCAAATGATGAGGCAAGAGGAATTATTAAGACATGGAAAGAAAAGGAAAAGGCATTGAAGTTTCAAGGATCGAGATTTGCCATTCTAAAGCATGACGATCTTCAGTTAGCAGGAAAAAATATTGCTCAGGGAATGGGGAATGTAATTGGATCCATAACTAAAGATGGAGATTATCTCGTTGCTCATACGGAGGATGAGGGCATGATTTTAGAATGGTCCGTTCTCATCAACAAAATTGCTTGGAAATAATTGCTATTTAATAAAAATCAAATAAATAATTGATCATTCCTTGGATGAAAAAAAATTTTCTAGAATAGTCAACGATTTAAAGCACTATGAAGGAGTGAAAGAAGTTTACCTCCTTAATGATGAAGGAGAAATACTCTTTCACGAGGGAATTGTTGGATTTTTACCAGAAGAGGCTAGTAATCTTCTATTAGATTGGAAAAATAAAAACAACCCTCTCTTCTACCAAGGCTTTAGATTTGCCATCATTAAAAACGATCCATTACAACTTGCTGCCAAAAACATATCGAATGGCATGGGAAGTATTGCGGGGTCAATTACTAATGAAGGAGATTTTCTCATTGTGCATATAGCAAAAAAAACTGATATTATCTTGCTTGAGTGGTCAATTTTAATTAATAAATTAGCATGGAGCTAGTTCTCCTTATTTTATCATATAATGGAA
>DXJM01000359.1 GCA_019057355.1 Promethearchaeota archaeon
TCCATAAAAAAATAATAAAAAAGAATGACTATGAAATTTCTCAAATTATTTACTCCATTAAAAATTAGAGATATGGTTATATCTAACCGTATAGTGATGCCTGCAATTCACACGAATTTAGCGGATAATGGTTTCATTTCACATAAATTAAATACATTCTATGCTGAACGGGCAAGAGGTGGTGCAGGACTAATTATCATTGGAGGATGTTATGTTAGCTCCTATGGAAAAGGAATTCCAATGATGATTGCAATAGATGATGATAAATACTTGTCCAAATTATCGGAATTTACTAAAATTGTGCATGATGCACGAAATGATGTTAAAATAGGAGCTCAATTGTATCATTCCGGGAGATATTCATTTCCTCAAGTCATTGGGGCTACTCCTTTATCGGCATCAGCCGTTTATAGTAAATTCAGTCGGTCTACTCCAAAAGAAATGTCTCTTGAGGAAATTAAGCAAGAACAACAAGCCTTTGCAAATTCCGCTAAGAGAGCCCAAATAGCAGGTTTTGATTGTGTTGAAATAAGTGCTTCTGCGGGATATTTAATTAATCAGTTTCTTTCACCATTAACAAATAAACGAACTGACGGATATGGTGGAGATGAGGAAAACAGATTGAGATTTCCTTTAGAAACGATAGAAATGGTAAAATCTGCTGTTGATGATGAACTAATCGTTGGCATGAGAATTGCTGGTGATGATTTTATGGGTGAAGGAAGCATTTCTTATAAAAAACACGGGGAATTTGCTAAGAGATTTGAAGAAGTGGGAATAGATTTTCTGAGCGTTACAGGTGGTTGGCATGAAACCAAAATCCCGCAATTAACTATGGATGTTCCAGAAGGCTGTTATGTATATTTGGCTGAAAATATTAAAAATAACGTGTCTATTCCTGTTTTTACCGCAAATAGAATCAATAATCCTGAATTAGCTGAACATATTTTAATGGCTGATAAAGCCGATGCCATATGCATTGGAAGGGGCTTGATTGCGGATCCATTTTTACCAAATAAAGCAAAAAATGGGGAAGGTCATGATATAATGCATTGTATTGCTTGTAATCAAGGATGCTTTGATGGAATCTTTACAATGAAACCGATTAGTTGTTTAAGGAATGCCCGTGCAGGAAATGAAGAAAAAACAATGATTAATCCTATAATGAAGAAAAAAAAGATTTTAATTATTGGAGCGGGTCCAGCGGGTCTGGAAGCCGCAAGAGTCGCTGCCATTCGTGGTCATGAAGTTCATATATTTGAAAGAGAGGATACAATAGGTGGGTTATTAAATATCATCCATCTCCCTCCTGGAAGGAGTGAATTCAAGAGAATGATTGACGATTATTCATATTGGATTTCAAAATTTGGGATCAAGGTGCATTATAAAACAGAAGCAACTGTAGAGTTAGTAAAAAAAATGAATCCAGATGAAGTCATTGTAGCAACAGGAACGCTTCCAATAAGAGTACCTATTCCCGGAATTGATGGTGGAAACGTGTATTGGGCTAATGATGCATTGAAAGGTGATGTACCTATCGGTAATAACAACGTGATCATTGGAGGAGGTGCTACAGGTATAGAATTGGCAATATACTTGGCGAAATATGGAAGAATGGATCTTGAATCCTTTGATTTTCTCACGCGATATGCTGCATTGAACGTTAATGAGGCTCTTAAAATGATTAATAAAGGAAATAGAAAAGTAACTATTTTAGAAAAATTACCTCGCTGCGGAGAGAATTTAGGAAAGACGACAAAATGGGTATTGCTAGATAAATGCGTGATGTTAGGGGTTAATATTATAACGAATGTAAGTGTTACTGAAATTGGCAAGAATTTTGTTTGTTATACAAATGCTGGTAATGAAGATCACGTCATAAATGATGTGGATGCCATATATTATGCGACGGGAGTGATTCCTAATGATGAGATCTATAAAATTCTAAAAGAATCCAATCTAAATATCAAGATCCAAAAAATAGGGGACGCACGAAAACCCGCCACAGTCTTAGAAGCTGTTGAAAGAGGATTTAAAATTGGAAATGCAATTTAAAAAGTGATAATAAAAGTTTAGATTAAAACTTTATTACTCATCTTACTTTTTATTATCTAATAAAGATATGAGTAAACTTTGTGCTATTTTCAAATTCTTTAGAGATTTACCAAAAAATAATGGTAGAACTCAATACCAATTTGACTCATTTGAATAAAAATTCCCGAAGATATCTAGAGGATATTGTAGTTCTTATCAAAAAAGAAATAGGTCTTGATAAAATATTAACGATACTATTATTTGGGAGCCAGACTGCTTCAAAACAAGAAAATACCAAGATTTCTGATTGTGATATCCTGATTATTTTCAAAAATGAAGTGTCCAATCAAAAAATCCATGATGTTGAGAAATATTTCGCAACTCTCGAGATCAAGTACGATTATAGAGAATTCAATACAAATATCTCGAAAATGATATTAGGTGCCGTGCAACAGACGACCGGTATATTTATTTCACATTTCTTTACAAAACAGAAATATTGGGAAAATGCCGTATTTCATAAAATTTTTAGCGTGAATGAAATCTTTGCAACTTTATTTGCTCCTTCAAAAATAGTTCTCTGTTCTGTAATTGACAACAGTAATTTAATATATGGTAGAGATTCAAGAGAACTTGTTAAAAGTAATATTAAAATTCCTTTTTACGACATGATGAAAAGTATTGCAATGAATTTCATCATTGCAATTTTCTCTATTTTTCTCCTCCCTTTTAAGAATCTTGATTCCCACAAATACACCTTAGAAGCTGTTAAATGGGCATTGAGAGCATCTAATTATTATTGTTTTGAAGATGCTACCTCTCTACAAACGATAATAAATCGCTTCAAAAAAATGGAAAAACCTCATTTTCAAAAGAAAGCCTCAGCTTTCTATCAAAAATTCTTAGAATTGCGCGTTAACCCAATGAGGGATATAAACTTCATGCTTAAAGTACCATTTAGAATAATAAAAATTCATGTAAAGGGAATACAAATTAGAAAAATGAGCCAATTAGTATCTTAAAATACTCGAACTAAAAAATTAA
>DXJM01000360.1 GCA_019057355.1 Promethearchaeota archaeon
CAAAAAGATCTCTGTATTTCTGGAAAGCAGATTTTTCCTCATCCAGCAGCGCCTTGTGGACGCTCGCTTTTTCCTGTCCTTGAGTGTTTTCCATCCCTCACATAGTTTACGCCAAATCTCTCCAGTGAACAAGTTAGAAAATTTGACATAGAACTTTCAATCTCATAAAATAGCGCTTAAAGGGGGAAAAATTCGAATACGGATTGATTTGGAACCACTAAAAGGAGAAATCCTCTTACCTCTGCATTACAATTCCATTCTTCAAGGATTCATTTACAGGAATCTATCCCGGAGCCTGGCTAAATTCCTTCATGATAAAGGTTCTACATTTGAAAAAAGGCATTTCAAGCTTTTCACTTTTTCAAGGCTGCTGGGCCGTTTCAGGAGAATGGAGAGAAATATTTCTTTTTTCGGCCCTGTCTCTCTCTGGATAGCTTCTCCTTCAGTAAATATTCTGGAGTCCTTTGCCTCCCACCTGGTGAAGAAAGAGAAAATAAGAATGGGGGACTCTTACCTCAGACCCGTCGGGGTGGAAGTCTCAATCAGCGAGAAAATGAAATCTCCCCTGATAATAAAAGCGCTTTCTCCTATCACGGTTTACAGCACTCTTCAATCTGGAAACGGAAAGAAAAAGACTTATTATTATTCTCCGTTTGAGGACGACTTCTCAAAACTGATTCGAGAGAATGTTATAAAAAAATATATCATTCTGAACGAAGAAAATACCAGGGCGAAGGAAGCAGAATTTTCTATCAAACCGGTTAAAGTCTCCAAGCGCAACGAGCATATCGTTCTATTCAAAGGCACGGTCATCAAGGCTTGGTCCGGCATCTATCAACTGGATGGTTCTTCTGAACTTCTCCAGATTGCCTTCGATACTGGCCTGGGCTCCAAGAACAGCCAGGGCTTCGGAATGATTGAAAAATATTGCCCCACGTAGATGAGGTAAATGCTATAATCAATAATAGAATTTTCTAAAAGAAAAAAATAATATCATTCTTATCAAGGAGATCTAAAGAGGCTGGAAGTGATAGAAACTCTTCGCGATATTGGAAGATTCTCATTACACGAAAAAGGCTTATCTCCCAATGAGCCTTTGGCAATATTGCTGGAAAATCCAGGAATAAAAGAAAATTATGAATATTCATTATTTATCAATTTTAAAACAATAAATGGAGATTTCAAGTTTAATTCTCTAGATAGGGAACCTATCGATAAACACAATTATCATAAATATCTATATAAACGGAAAGGTGCTGCAGGAGCAAATTACACTCCTGGTGCATTTGTGGCTAGCAAAGGAATCGAGGGAACTTTTGCTACTCGAATTCTAGGATGGGCAAAAAGTAACAAGAATCAGACAGGGATAGTTGGTAAATTATCAAACGCAATAGAAAAGAATTTTGATCAGATCATAGCTGAATTGACTGAAAGAGCTAAATCTGAAGATTTATCTAACCTTTTTCTCACAATAAAAATTGACGACAAATTTTTGGCCGAATTTGATGAATTTAAAGAATATTTCTTAAAAACATATTTAGCAAAAAAAGCAGGAATATCTTCAGAAAATGGATATTGCAGTGTTTGTGGAAAACAAGGATTTGTAATGGGTGATGAAAAACCATGGACATTCTATAGCCTAGATAAGCCTGGTTTTATTGCATCAGGCTTTGATAAAAAATATGGCTGGAGAAACTTTCCGATTTGTACAAAATGTAGTCTCCTGGTAACTGAAGGTAAACATTACGTAGAAGATGAAGGAAATTTATCATTTCGATTTGCCGGTATTCAGTATTTTTTATTGCCTAAAACGATTTTAGGGAAACAGGAAGCTCTGTTTGAAATCCTCTGGCTGATGCAGCAGATTAGAAAGAGAAAAATAAATATTTCAGATTTTCAGCAACTATCTGACGACGAGGATATAATTTTACAAATTTCCTCTGAACAAAAGGACATCATCAATTACAACTTTTTATTTTATAAAAGCACTAAGGCCAAATTTTCAATTCTTCTTTATTTACAAGATGTGTTGCCTTCTACAATAAAAAGATTATTTAAAGCTAAGCAAAGAGTAGAAAAAATATCCCTTTTTAATAATGCATACACAGATAAGGGTGAATCAAAAAATATCATTTTTACATTTGCTAATCTAAAAAGATTTGTTAAAGACTTAAAACCGTTTTTAAATCTCGTTGAGAAAATGTTCAAGGATAGGCCTATCAGCTATTATTTTCTCATGGAACACATTATCAAACTATTAAGGAATTCTTTTGTGAATGGATTTTATACCAAACCTGATACCTTAAGAGCTTGGCAAATTCTAATATTAATTAATGCCTTAAATTTATTTAAGGACAAAATTTCAGGAGGTTTCCCCATGGGTAACGATCTTATAATTAATGAAGTTAAGAAAAAGGTTGATAGTTTTTTTTCCCAGTTTTCAGAATCATTTGATACTGCTGAAAAAAGAGCAATTTTTCTAATTGGTGTTCTCACAGATTATTTATTAAAAATTCAGAGAATTGATCGTAATAGCAACCCGTTTATGAAACAATTAAAAGGATTAAAAATGGGTGCTAAGGATGTAATTGACCTATTTCCAAAAATACAAAATAAGTTGGAGGAATATGGAAAAAATTACTACCGGCAATTAGAAGAAATTATAGCAGAATATTTTGTAAAAGCTGGTAATAATTGGAAAATTTCTGAGAGTGAAATCAATTTTTATTTTTTACTGGGGATGGACCTGTCTAATGCAAAAACAGAATCAGGGGAATCCACTTTTAAAACAAAATCTGAAGAAACAATAGAAAAGGAATCAATCGAACAATAAGGAGGAATCAAAATGAACGATTTTTTAAAAAACCGACATGAGATTTTATTTTTATATGATGTAAAAGATGCAAATCCCAACGGAGACCCAATTGATGAAAACAAACCACGAATCGATGAAGAAACAGGAATAAATATCGTAACAGATGTACGTTTAAAAAGGACCATAAGAGATTACCTCAAAGATTATAAAAACCAAGAAGTTTTTGTTAGAGAAATACGCAAAGAAGATGGCAACTTGAAAACCAAAGAAGACAGATTAGATGATTTGACAATCACATCAGCTCATGACTTAATCAAAAAATGTATTGATATTCGATTGTTCGGAGCAACGGCAGCTATTAAAAATAAGACTATAACATTGACAGGTCCAGTACAGTTTAAGTTTGGGCGATCATTACATCGAGTGGTTTTAAATTTTGTGAAAGGGACAACTGTTATGCCTTCAAAAGAGGCAAGACGTCAAGGAACTTTTACTGAGGCTTATATGCTACCATACTCTCTTATTGTTTTCTCAGGAATTGCCAATGAAAATTCTGCACAAGATACTAAAATGACTGTTAAAGATTTAGATTTGATGATGGAAGCAATTTGGAATGGTACAAAAAATTTAATTTCTCGAAGCAAATTCGGTCAGATGCCCCGATTTTTATTGGACATAAAATACAAAGATCAAAATTATCATATCGGAGATTTAGATAAATTAATAAAACTTGAAACTGACATTGAGCACGAAGCTATTCGAGATGTTACTGATTATGAGTTAAGTATTAATATGCTAATTGAAAAATTTAATTCTGAAAAAGAAAAAATCGATTCAATTAGATGGAAAATTGATGACCGAATTCAAACAAATCCAAGAGTGTCAGCAGACTTGTTTAGTTCAATTAATCACTTTCAGTTCAATTTTTAACGCTAAAAATGAAAATCCTGATATTAGATATTTGGGGAGACTGGGCACATTTTAAAAAGTTTTTTACAACAGCGTCTCCACTTACGTTCCATATTCCACCAATAACAACAATCAGGGGAATTTTAGGGGCGTTCTTAGGATTTTCTAAAGAAAAAGAATCAGAAGATTATTATTTGAGGCATTTAGAAGGATTGTGCTGCGGTATAAAAATTATCAAGCCAATAAAAACCTTACGAATGGGCTATAATTGGATCGAAACCAAAAAAGCCAAGTTCTTTGCTCGAATTCCTTCAGAAAAAGGTAGATATCAAACAGTTATTGAAACTCTTCGTGATCCTCATTATCGATTCTACATTGCATGCCCGGAAAAAGAAAATCTTATTGCCAGATTAATTGAATTAGTTAAAAATCACAAATCGATTTATACCCCTTATTTAGGTATTTCTGAACATATAGCAAATTTCAAATTTGTTACTGAGGGATTTGCTTCACAAAAATCGGGGACTGATTATCTCGAATTGGATTCAATCGTTTCGCTTGAAAATATATCACATAACAACTCCCCAGAGATTCAATTAGAAGAAGGGAAGCAATATCAACGCGATCGCATTCCAGTAGAAATGAATCTTGAACGTGTGGTCACAAAATTCAAACCTGTTATTTATGAAGTTAACGGGCAAACAATTTTAGTCAAACCAAAAAAATATTGGGCTTTAGATAGTGGTGAAAACATCGAATTTTTCTAAAGACGATTTGCTTTCTCATCCTGATATTCTTTGGGAAAGACATGTAGAGGGAGTTGTTACCAATACGGTCAAATTTGTCCAGGAATTGCCAGATAGCATTAATCAACTTATCGATAAAAACACACTCCTTGATATTGCTGTAACTTGCGCTCTATTACATGATTTAGGCAAATTAACTTTTTTCTTTCAGGATTACATTAGATCCCCTGAAAAAGGCAAATCCGAATTGAGTCAACATGCTTTGCTATCTGCCCTTTTGACATATTGGACAGTAAATAAAAAGGTCAGCGAAATTGCCCCAGAAGATCCAAAGTTTGATATTCTTCCATTTATTGCTTATATGGTGGTTCGATCTCATCATGGAAATTTGGATCATTTCTTTAAATTAAAAGCACTTTCACCCAACCAGTGTGATTTAGTAAAAAAGCAGTGGGATTCAATAAATAAAGAAAAATTGCAATCTTTTTGGAATCTTCACGAACTTTCTATCCCCTTGGAACAAATATCCAAATTAATAAATGAATTGCCAAATAGTTTTAAACCGGGTCGAAAATTATTGAAATATTTAAGTATAAAAAAAGATCTTGATGCATATTTCCTTTCTAATCTCTTATATTCAATATTACTAGACGCAGATAAAAGTGCTGTCGGATTGGATGCGCTACTTGATCAAATAAAAAAATTGTCACCAACAATCATAGATGAATATAGAAAAAAAAGGGGTTGGAATTCTGCTTCATCAGAATTTGATCAATTGAGAAATCAGGCTTATTACGATGCAATAAAAAATATCAATATCAACGGTGGCCAACAGATATTCGCTCTCTCCCTGCCTACTGGATTCGGTAAAACCTATACAGCATTATCCATTGCACTAAAATTGCTAAATTCAAGAAATTTAAATCGTATTATTTACTGTTTACCTTTTACTTCAATCATTGATCAAAATTTCGAGGAAATTAAAAATGCGATAGAATCAACAAGAGGTAAAAATATTGATACAAGCATTCTGTTGAAACACCACTACTTGAGTGATATATTTTTTCGAACAGAAAAACAAGAGTATGATCCCCTCTCCTCTCAATTACTCATGGAAGGATGGAACAGCTTAATTGTCGTGACTACATTCGTTCAATTTTTTCATACTCTTATAGGTTATAGAAATCGTACATTAAAAAAATTTCATCGAATGGCAAATAGCATCATCATTTTAGATGAAATTCAAGCCATTCCATTCAAATATTGGAAATTATTTAATGAAGTTATTCAATCATTTTCAAAATATTTTAACACTTACTTTCTGCTGGTTACAGCTACCCAACCTTCAATTTTTCCTAGCAAGGAAAAAAAAGATTTAGTTAAAATTGATCATTATTTTCCTAAAGTTGATAGAGTTAATCTATATCTATCGGAAGAATTTAGAGATCTAGAGAAATATAAAAAATTCATTCTTTCCCATGCCAAGGGAAAAAAACGCATAATTGTTGTCTTCAATACAATTAAAAGCGCGCAAAATTTTTACCAGAAGATTCGAAACGAGTTTGATAATCTGTATTTTTTATCTTCCCATGTAGTACCTAAAAAAAGACTTCAAATTTTAAAAGAAATAAATCAAGAATCATCCTTTTTTTTAGTGACTACTCAAGTCATCGAGGCGGGTGTCAATCTAGATGCTGAAATCATTTTCCGAGATTTTGCTCCACTAGATTGTATAAATCAAATTGCAGGCCGATGTAATCGCTTTTCCCAACAATCTAAGGGAGAGGTTTATATTGCTAATTTAGTAGATGAAAATACAAACCGTTTTTTTGCAAATTATGTTTATGATTCCTCCCTTCTTGACTTAACACATAAAATATTGAATAAACAAATGATTCCGGAAAGCGAAATGCTGTCTCTATGTCAACATTATTTTGAAAAAATATCATGTTTTCCTCAAAACGAATCAGAAATTCTTGTCGAGTCCTTGCACTATCTTCGATATGATAACGATGACCGCGCTATTTCTACCTTTCAATTGATCGAACAAAATTATGAAAAGTTCGATGTTTTTATAGAATTAAATGAACAGGCAAAATCCATTTGGAATGAATATCTTCAACTAAAGGAAATTAGAGACTTTTGGAAAAGACATGCTAAATATTTGTCTCTAAAAAACAGATTTCAAAATTATATCGTCAGCGTAAGTAAAAAGAATCTCGAAAAGAATCCGCCCCCTATCGTCGAAGATATTTATTATGTGCCATTTTCTCAACTAGAAGAATATTATGATCCTGAAATCGGTTATAAAACAACTCATTCGATAGCTATTTGGTGATAATTCGATTATTTCGCAAGTTGACTTTCAATATTCTCGGACTAAAATAGTAATATGATTAAAAGAACGCTGTTTGACGAGCTTAAGGCTCATATTCCAAAAAAAGAGATAAGTTTCATAGTGGGCCCAAGGCAAGCCGGAAAGACAACCTTAATGCTTTTGCTTAAAGAGTATCTGGAAAGGAAAGGAGAAAGAACACTTTTCTTGAATTTAGATTTTGAGCAGGATAAGGAATTCTTTTCTTCCCAGTCGAAATTAATAAAAAAAATTGAATTGGAGCTGGGAAAACAGAAGGGCTTTGTCTTTATTGATGAAATTCAGCGTAAAGAGGATGCCGGGCTATTCTTAAAAGGGATTTATGATATGAACCTGCCATACAAATACATTACTTCAGGTTCGGGAAGTGTAGAATTAAAAGAAAAGATCCACGAATCGTTGGTGGGAAGGAAGAGGCTTTTTGAACTTTCAACTCTATCTTTTGAAGAATTTACCAACTTTAAAACTCAATATAGATACGAAGATAGACTATTAGGCTTTTTCTCCGTTGAAAGCGGTAGAATCGATGATCTTCTTGAAGAGTATTTGAACTTTGGGGGTTATCCTCGGATTGTCCTGGAAGACGAACAGGCTGAGAAGCAAGAATTAATCAATGAAATCTATCAAAGTTATCTTGAGCGCGATATTTCTTATCTCTTGAAAATCCTTAAGATAGAGGCATTCAGTAACCTGGTAAAGATAATGGCAGTTCAAGTTGGAAAGCTAGTGAATCTTTTAGAGTTGTCATCGACTCTGGGAATGTCGGCGAAGACAATAAAAGGATATCTCTGGTATCTGGAAA
>DXJM01000361.1 GCA_019057355.1 Promethearchaeota archaeon
AAACATTATTGATAAGCACAAGGATATTGATAAAATGACCATATCACAAATAATCGCGGATGCGATTGAACTCTATGATGAATATATCTCATTACCAGCGGATCTTAAAGCTGTTATCGAGAATTTTAAAGAGGAATATGGTGGCAATGAGATGAAAGTCATTGAAGAAGCATTAAAAGTATTTGCTGAAGAAAGAAATCCTGAGAAATCATTGGATAAAGATATTTGGAATAGGGCGAGAGATGAGCTAAACATGGCTCTAATCGGAAAAACGACCTTTAATCTATTAATATCTGCTGCAGCTGCTCCAAAAGATGGCTTGTATAAGGTGCAAAAACGCAATGTGGGATTCGATGTAATACTTTGGTATACTAAAAAACCGATTAAAAGCCTCACTTTTGAAGAAGTAATTATTGCAATTGAGACGGTATGGGAAGCTGCAAATTGGTTTTATAGCATTGAATATACCAAAGAATCAGATCACCAATATTACATGATTTTTCGCCATCATCAAAATAAGAATTATAGCGATTACTGGGGCAAATATTTCAAAGAAATGCTGACATCCGAGGAACTTTCATTTAGAGCCGTGGTTGAAATTCAATCATTTGAAGAATCGCTTAGCTTAGTTATCAAGAAAGTTACATGAAAAGAATGGAAATTAAGCAATCAGTTAATTGTTTTAAATTCAACGTGCTGAAATCTACATCTCTAATGAATAAATTCATTAATTTGATATACATGAATGTAAAATGTAAATTCTAAAGCTTTTTGAAATAAAATCTTCAAAAAAAGGTTCATTCTATAGAAAAAATTTTTAAAGTCACAACCCAAATTAATGATTCAATATTGCTTAAGAACGTTCCATATCAGGTTAAAAGAAGTGGTTCATTTCCCGCTCTTCTCTGGAATAGAAGCTCCATTTACCTAATCCCAAGCATATCAAGTCTCTTACTTTGGATCCAGACATCCTCTAACAAGGCTGCGAATAATTTCACGTGCTCTTCTAAAACAGATCCCATTCCCGCAATTTGAGTTCCAAATTCGCTTCTTGACAGGACACAGACCACGACTTCTTCAAAATCTCGATTAATGGACCAGATATTTTCCCTTGGATAATGCCTTAAGTTAAAATTGGAATTTTCTTTTATCATGTTGATCATTTGCATGTGGTTTTGATCATTTACATCAAAATTTGTGCAAATCCTGACATTAACATGCTTCCTCACTTGCGAAAGTGCTAATAGATCAACATTTTCAATACTAGGACAAATAATTTGCAATCTCATCTTGACACGAGACACGCAATCATTTATCTGTGCCATCATGCCTTGTTGACTTCTAACAAACCATACATCTTTAAAACTAAGGAGCGAGGTTTGTTTTGATCGCTCCCAGAATTCTCTCATGGTTGCTTCAGACATTTCTAATTGATTTATGATGTTGAGGATGAGATCGTTTTGAATAGTCTCAAAAATCTCTTTTTGGAAGAGATTCTTCAAATCTTCAATTCCTTGCATGACGTCATCATACACTTGAGAAACTCTCATATCTAAATCCGTAAGCGTGCTTTTCAATCCTGATTCGATATTTACAAAACTTGCATCTAAATCTGAACCCACATCTAACGCTGCATCGGAAATATTTGCCAATTGATTTATCACCCTGTCTAACATTTCTTGAGTGCTATTTACAATCCGAGTTCGAAAGTATTTCGTCATTTCTTTGAATTCTTTCGTTATTATGGCGTCCACGGTATTTTCTGCCATCTTTCTCATGGCTGGAACGCGGAATTGTGTTTCAAATTTTTCAGAGATTTCCATTTTTATTCTATTTAATCGGTCTTCCATTTTATCAAATTCTTGAAGAATATCTGATGGAGCGATCTCTTTCAAGCTCATGATATATTTCTTTACTTCTCGAATTTGTTTTACTTGCTCGATTTCTTTATTGAACGTTTCAAAATGAACTTTAAGTTGTTTTGGGAGATCATTTCTCATGGTTTGGATGTAATTTCTATAATCCTCAAATTTTTGAAGTTTATCAGATTGGTGCTCGAGAGATTTAAATTTAAACTGTACTTTTTGAGGAGTTGCATTTTGCAATGTTAAAATGGATTCTTTAAATTGCCTGATTTGATTCATTAAAGCCACATATGGGGGCAATGCCTCATAATAAGGGGTCATCCCAGGTATTTCCCTTACCAAACCCTTTTGAAGCAAGGTTTGAGCTATCTCTTTCGCTCTTTCAGCTTTCACATTGGCCAAGAGAGCTATCTCTCCCACCATGACAGGGCCTCTCCCTGTCAAATTGAAAAATGTGTCAATTTCATCTTCTTTTAACCCAATAAGCTCTAAAACTTGCGTTGTTTTCAATTCTGTCATTTTTTTATTATCACGCCTTTTCTTTTGGATATTCTTTTTCAAGTAATTGCAAGTGTTTTACGGCTACTTCCTTTTTTAACAAACCGCTCATTCTATCCTTCCTTATTCTTTCAACCAAATATTCAGGATAGAAGGTCTCAGTCCATAAATCTGAAAGGAGAAATACCCATTCCGTTCCTTTATTATCCTTTATGATCGTTATGATCTTATCTTCTTCCATTGATTTGAGCATAGACTTGATGAATTTGAATGACTCGCCCGGTCCTTTTGGAATTTTATTCAAAGGATATGGCTTGTCTCTAAATAACACGATATAATCATACTTATCGGGATTCATCATGTTATTGGCAACAGTTAAATTATCTTCAATATTTTGTCTGTAGCTTACAAAATACCTCCTCACGGTATCGAGATAATTTTTCGCTAAAATAGCATTGGGCATGCCTGCTTTTGCCTCAGAAATCAGTTTTTGAGGGGGCACTCTTGAAATAATAAAATCTGACTGGAGAAAATATATGACATCCGCAAGTCCTGCAATCCAATCTTGATGGACGAGATCAGTTTTTACAAAAGGATCTAAGGTATAATCAATTCCCGATATTAACTTACCCAATTTATCTTCTAACAAGGCAAGAAGTTCCTTTCGGGGGCGTGCTCTTTCTTGCAAGAATTCTAAAATAGCTCTCCCTTTTTCACTGCTATAAATCTGGGCTAATCTTTGCTCCTTCGTCAGGTTTTTCAATCGCTCTAATTGAAATAATGCGACTTTTAAATAATCCTTGAGTTTTTTAATTACATCATACGATTGAGTAGTACTTGTCATGGATAGCTCCGACATATATTTTAAAATTTCCCCATTGATCTCTTTTAAAAATGCTTCACCAAACATTTCGGGATCTTCTCCAAATGCTAGCATTAGATTGATCATTATCGGGTCTTCAGATTCCATACCCGTGAAATAACTCGCCACATTGCATTGTGATCGTTCCAATCGCACGAAAACATTTCCTTCCTCTCCTGCTCCTGTTATATGAGCATAAAATACACGCATCATGTCATCAAGATCAACTGTCATTTGATCCGGATGGCTCGCAGGGACGACCAATCCTTTATCTTCCGTCCATTTTGATATGATATATCCTAAAGGCATTATTCTTTCACTTTTATTCTATTCTTATTTTTAATATTGCTAAGGATAATATGCTAATTTTTCTCAATTTATTATTATTATTATTATTTCATTGGAGGTATTGCTTTATCAATTCGAGGTTCTATTTTCAAGACATCTAATTGCTCCTTTATTGCTTTCTTTATTAATGTTTCGCGATTTTCAACTTCAACAGGTTTTTTTAAAGACCTTCCTCTCTTTATTTTCCTTCGTAACGATCTAACCTTTCTCACGAGTGGGGGGAACTGGAAATAGAGAACATACGCCACTAATCCCATTAAAGCAGCTAAAATTCCTAAGGAAAGTATTATTGTCGCGGGAGTCCAATCTATCCCGGGAGGTGGGGATTTAATAATCCCAATTTCTTGATATGAAATCATAAGATTAACATTATCTATGTAAACGGTAATTGGGCGGTTTAATCCAAAAGTATCTCCTAAATATAGCTGAATGGTGAAATTTACATAATCCACGCCAACAGAGATCAAGGGCATGACATTAAAGGTCTCTGTCCTCCAGCCAGTGGTTGCTTTTTCTAAGTAGGTGGTTATTGGATTTTGATTATTATTAATAAAAATAATTATTTGAGTATTTGGAGAATCTGATGTTGGCCACGATTCAGAAATTCTATAATTAAAAGTTAAGCTTGCTCCAAGTAGTGTTATATTATTTGTTTCGTTATATTTAACACTTGAAAATGTGGGACCATCTTGATTCCAAGATGCTTTAGTAAGAGCATTTACTCTGTTGACGTATGTAAAACTTAAATTGACTTCATTGATATAGATACTATCAAATCTATCTGCTTCATTAGTCACAATGTTATCTTCACAATGAATTCTAATTTCGATAATAATCTTAAATTGGTGATTATCTGTTGATAGGACTGAAGTCAAGTATCTAATAAAATCATTTTGAGATACGGTGTTTAATCTTGTATTTTCCATTATTCCTGATGTACCATCATCACCCAATGCTTCATGTGTTTGATTCCACGCTACTCTATATCTATTTTTATTATCTACATCTGAAATCCACGCGGTAAACCTTATATAATCACCTGTTTTGTAATCAGCAACCTTATCAATATCACCAATTCCTTCAATCCCATCAGAACCGTCTGTTGTCACTGTTGCATTAACGATAATATCCAAAGAAACGCTTGAAATGTCATAATTCGACATATCATCATCTAGAGTAACAATACGTTCCCATCTTACGGCTGGATTCTGATTTGCTTCTTCATTAAAATAATGGGAAACAAACATTCCCCCGGAAATAATATTACTATAATCAGGGTAAGCACTGAAATAAGGATTGTTAGTTTTATTCCAATCTCCATATTTTGGGGTGCCAGAGATCTCAGAAAATTCTTTTTCTTCACCTTTAATTATGAAATTAGCCGTACCTCCGCTAATAGATTGGCTAATATCACTTGAGTCCCCCCCTTCTTGAGAAAGATACCACGATCCTTGACTTGAGAAGTCGCCGTTTGATAACCAAGGAATGTTATAATAATATTCAACAGCCATATCTGCAGAAGTGCCTAAATTATGGCTCCCGCCGTTGATGATGTCCGTATCATTATTAAAATTGATAGTTTGAATTATTAATAGAGGTACTAAGAATATCATTATCATTACCAATTTTTTTTTTGAGTTCTTCAACCTCATTAGACCCCCCATTTTATTTTACCCCTCCAGATATTTTTTTTATTGTCGCTCCTGCTTGGATACCACTTGACTCAACGTTCAATACCTTCATCTTTTCTTTTATACTACTCATGACCATTTTTTCCCGTGAATTAACAATTACAGGATTTTTAAGTGATCTCCCTTTCTTTACTCGCTTTCTCAATGATCTCAATAATCTTACAAATTTTGGATATTTCAAATACATTTGATATGCTATAAAATATGATCCCACTGCTGCTAAACCTATAGCCAATACGGCAACCAACCAGCCAAATGTCTGGCCCCATGGTGGAATAACTTCTATAGTCAAGAAATCATAGGATATGATCAAGGAAACATTATCTATTGAGATGGTAATTGTTTCATTGAGTCCAAATTCATCTCGCATGTAAATTTGGATTGAAAAATTCACTTCTTCAGTTATTAAAGCCAAGACATTTAACCCGATCGCGCTAGCGTTTTGATAATCGTAGTTTGCATTGATTAATTTAATAGTTTCCGCATGCGGATTGTTATTAATCAATATTCTGATTTCAGAATTTGGAGATGATGATGTAGGCCAATCTTGGTCGATTTTATAACAAAAATTTACAATAGCTCCTGTAACTTGGACATAATATTCATCACTAAGGTCACTAATCTTTTTTCCCTCTTGGCTCCAAGATACACCTGATAGTGGATCTATAATTTTTTCATAAGTGAAGGAAAAATCACAATAGTTAATTATTAACTCATCCCATATATCCTGATCTGTATCGAAATCATCCTCGCTTAAAACGAGTATCCCAAGAGATAATATGAATGTTTTATGTTCAGGATCTACTTCTAATACGGATTTCATGAGATTCATAATGCTATCTTCTGAAATCACGGTTAAATTTGTATCATCTAGAGTATCATATGTTCCACTAGTATCATTTCCCAAATCATCAGGCTTCAAATAAGCGATTTCATGTTCTTGATTTTTATTTATATCAGAAATATAGGCGTAAAATAATACCCAATCACCCGTGGCATTTTCATAACGCCAACCGGACTGCTGTTCGCCTTTCACTTCAATCCCTCCATTAGCCCCATTATTGGCATGAACCGTAGCATTTGCAGTTACCGTAAGCGAAACGGAAGTAATGTTATAATCCGTCATGTCAACGGCTAAAGTGATATTTCTATCCCATTGTATTGCCACAACTTGACCAGTATCAGCTCCATCAGACCAGGTATGAGAAACCCAGCACCCTTTTGAATTTATTTCATAAGAATCGGGTTCATATTTAACTTCGGTATTATTTATAGGAGTCCAATCTCCTGATTGTGGAATGCCAGAAATATCTGAATAGGTAGAAATATTTCCTTTAACCATCAATCGTGCCTCACCACCGCTGATTGTTGCATCCACGTCTGTGGAATCTCCCGTAGTTAAAGATGTCCAATTTTCTCCGGAATCATCAAATCCCGTATTAGTGAGCCATTGAGTTGAATTAGATGATACATAAGCTGAGGTTTTAACATTGGAAGGATCTTTTATATGATTATTCGTTGTCATAAATATATGAGTAAGTAAGAACTGCCCTACTATTGGAATTACTAAAAATAATATAATCATTAAAGTAAGGATCTTGAATCTATTTTTTTTCACTCTTTAACCACTTGGAATAATTTTTTTTCACTTAATAAGTAATAATATTGTATAGTTTAAAATATAAATTTCACTGTGATTTAAAAATAAATATTTGCTTTTACTTTAAAAAGGTATATATTAAAGATGCGTATTTCAATGAACAGTGTTTTTACTAAAAAGAACTTTTAACAAAACCATCATCAACTTGAATTACTTTTCCTATTATATAGCTTGCTCGTTCAAAAACTAAAAAAACGACTAAAATTGCAAATTCGCAAGGTGTTCCCATTCTACCAAGTGGGATCTGGTCAGTCCAGGTTTTTATTACATCTTTTTCGGATTTTCCAGAGATTTTTATGTTATATTTAATGATTTCCTTCATTCGGTCGGTAAGATGAGTCCTGGGCATGCCACATTGACTAGAATATTATGCTTTCCGTGTTCATTCGCAAGGGTCTTTGCAAGTCCTACAACTCCTAGCGTGTAGTATTGGATAATCCCAAATTCTCTAACGGTTGTTTTACCGATACAGATGTAATCATTACAATTCTCCCGCTCTTTTGCTTTTTCATTATCGGAATAACCATTCGCGTTATACTAATCAAAGAACGCAAGTTTAAGTTGAGTGAATTGGTCCACTCTTCATTATTTTTAGTTTCAAAAGGTCCTGATGGGGGCCTCCCGCATTATGGATGAGAATGTCAATCCTGCCAAATTCTTTCATGGTCTCATCGATCAGGTTTTTAATGTCATTTTCAATCATCTAATCAGCAACAATTGCATGTACTCTATTATCCTTATGATTTAATTCTATTTTTTTTACGGCATTTCTCAAATTCTCAGTAGAACGACTGCTAATGACCACGCGTGCTCCTTCTTCATGTAATTCCTTTGTACAAGCAAACCCTAATCTTTTACTTGATGCCAAAACTACAACTACTTTATTTTTAACCCTAAATCCATGATTCTATCCCGAGATCTTATTTTTTTTTTGAGATTAATTTTTAAAGATCTTTATAATTCCTTGCTTGAAATCTACTTAACTAAAATTTTAATTTTATATTCATGTT
>DXJM01000362.1 GCA_019057355.1 Promethearchaeota archaeon
CTTAATTTGAATTATTAAATAGTCTTACTAATATAAATCATGATATCCCCTTATATCTTATTATTTGATTCATGAATATCAAAAACATAATATATCATAAACATTTTTAGGAATTGAAAACATTAATTGATTTTTTTCCATTATTTATTCTCAATTGGCAGGATTGAGCTATTATATCGCCTATAATATTTGATTTTAACCCATGCTCCTCGAAGATATTGATGATTTTTTGCGAATTCTTTTCGGGAGCAGATAAAATAAATGAAGTTGTTAAATACATGTTTATAAACATTTCAAGGTCGTAGCCTTTATCTATTAACTTTTCAGGAAGTTCGATTTTATTAATGTCTATATCCGCTCCAACTTTAGCATATCGAATCATTTGATATAAGGTGCCAAAAATCCCACCGTTTGAAATATCTTTTGAAGAATTAACCAAGTGTTCTTCCCCGATCTTAACCATGGCTTGCCGTCTTTTGAGTATTTTTCTTGATTCCTTAAATGTCACGGTATCCCAGTATAGGTTGCTTGCCTTACCTATTTTACCATCTTCATCAATGATGAGGAATATTTTATCATCCACTTGAGCATTTCTTGCAGAAATATAGTTTTCTTTTTTTATTTTCCCCACCATAGTTGAGCTTAATTCATAACAATTACCGCTGGTATTGGTATGCCCTCGAATAATAGGAACTTGAAATCTTTTAGAACCTTCACATACACCTTCAATAAGTTGTCTTCCCTTGATCTTATCTGGAAAAGATAGTATGATGCTTGCTGCAAGAGGTGTCCCACCACAACAATAAATATCATCAACCCCTACAAGGATCGAGCTAAAACCTGCACCATGGGGAAAGTTTTCTACAAATTCAGTCTTGATACGATCTGTTGTGAGAAGAATTAAAATACCTTCATCTTCAATCGCTGCGGAATCCTCTCCAAAATCTGAAAAAATGTATTCACTTTTAAAGGAATGGTTGTTGACAAAATTTACAAAGGACTTGATTTCTCTTTTTTCAAGTATATTTCGATTTTTCGATATGCTTTCAGCAATTTTTTTTAACATCAATATTTAAAAGCTAAAGCTATTAATAATTTTATTTCTACATTTATTATATCAAGATTGATAGTAAATTGAAATCACCCGTAATATAGTTGTAAAAATGGAAGGTTTATTGAAATCATCTGTTGTTAAAAGCATAGTATTTTCCTCCTTTGATGAATTTGGTCCGATGCCTAAATACATGTTTCCCAATCCTGTATCAGAAAAGGATCAAAAGGAATCCTCAGAACAAGTTTTCACCATTCGAGATTATACCCAAATATCTATTAAAAATCTGAGTTTATTGATAGAAGATCAAGTAACGACGAGCGATGAGAACTTCGCTAAACTAAAATATTTTGCTGTCATTCCTTATCCAGACTTTAATATTACAGCCCTTACTTTCTTTCACTTTATAAAGATACAAGGGAAAGAAAATCCGATTCCAACTGCTTTTGCCATAATGGTTGATGAAAATAAGCGAAGTTTTCTTTACAATAATATCTCTACCATTCAGACAATCATTTTTGATCTGTTCATTAAGTTTGATGACGATATCGCTAAAGGATTTAAACCCTTAGAACAGATAAAACACCATTTTACAGAACTAATGGAAAAAATAGTGAAAATGGAGAAAGATCCCATCGTTCCAATTACCAGTGAAAGGAAATTAAAAATTGTATATTTAGGACTTGATTCTGCAGGGAAGACTAGTTTCTTACTCACCGTGGATCGCAAGTATTCCCGCTTAATTGGCTTAAAACCTACACGTGGAGCCAATATCTCCACAATAGAGTCATTAGGAGCTACTATTTCATTATGGGATCTTGGAGGACAAGCAAAATTTAGGGAGAGATACTTAAGTAAATCAAAAATCTATTTATATGAAGCAGATTTATTATTTTTTTTTATTGATGTAAAAGAAAACAATCGATTTGACGAGAGCATTGAATACTTGAAAAACATTAAGGAAAGATTAGATCAGTTTGACCAAAAAACACCAATTATATGTATTTTGACAAAAGCAGACCCCGATATTATCAATTCCAGAAAAATTCAAAAAAATATCAATAAAATAACGTCAAAGATTAGAGAACTAGACCTGAATGAAACCATAGAAATTCATGTAACTAGCATTTTTTCAATTTTTAGCATTTTAAGAGCCTTTTCCTCAGGGATATCACGATTAAGTCCAAACCGAGACTTATTAAACCATAATCTCAAGGGATTTTCAGAAAAAAATAAATTATTCTTGACACTTATTTTAACTGCTGATGGATTAGTTCTTTCTGATTATTATACCAAGGGGTATCTTCTATTTCGTGAGTTTTTAGAATTCGAAGACTATGCTGGAGAGACAAAAGAATTTGAAGAGAGAAAAATTCGAGATGTTTTTGAGATAAGCGCACCTCAATTTGCAATAATATACAAGATCTTCTCAAAATTTAAAGCACTTAAAAAAGAGGAAGCGATTTTCAAAATCTCTTATTCTGTAATCCTTTTGAAGCGAACTATATTATCCGGAAATGAAATTTTTATCTTAATTTTAATAGATGATGAGGATAAAAAAGATGAAATAAACGCATCTTTGGAAGACTTTATAACAAGAAATAAAGACCTTCTATTGCGATATATTTCTTAGGAAATATATTTATTATTAATAGAACGGTTTTCTTGAATGCATTATGTGACTCGCACGTATATTTTAATAATGTCCATATTTATCCAGATTTTTTAAATAAAGATATTATGAACTTCCCTTTTGTTCAGATTGAGGTTGAGGAGTAAATTTATTTTCGAGGATTTCAATGAATTGATTGATTTTTTCCTTGGGAACAATCAGATAATTTTCTCTAATCTCCAAATTATAGTTTTTCGCTATTGAAGGAAATTTTTTCTTAAAAATATTAGATTTCATCCCCAATGTTTTTCTTATCAAATTAAGATTTACTTTGTTGAACTTGGTTATTTCCCCAATTATGGTTTCTTTTCTTTTTATTTTAAGAGGCTCAGTTATGAACGTTCCAACATAAATTATTGAGATGATAAATTCAGGAATCCATTTATGAAGTAAGAGAATGATAATTGCTGCTATAAATGAGCTTGCAGCACTAATGGAATAATGAATATCTTCCCAACGATATCCAATATAATATAAATCTAATTGTATTAACATCCGAATGATATTTACAATATAAAATAATACGGAAGAAGTTATCAAGGATTTAGTTTTTCTCCAAATAACGTCCTTTTTAGTGGTTGGGTCTTTAGAGTGTGGTATAAAAACGATAATTCCCGTAAATACGCAGATTGCTTGTATACCCGTGCAAAATGTTTCAAAATTAATATCACCCAAAGGATCTGGAAAACTGAATCCCCAATGATACTTACCAATGGGATTATAGGTTACTTCAACTTTAATATTCAATAATGATCTGAGAAAGAAGGCAGTTTGTTTAACTACAACTTCGTGTAACCAGTAATTATAGACGTTATCAAAATATATGTAAATGATCCAAGCAAGTAAGGGGGCTCCAATTGCAATGGCTAAAATTGAAGCAATTGAAAAATGATATTTTTTACCTTCATATTCAATAATTGGTCTTTTTTTACCTTTTTTTTGGATCGCTTGCGGTATTTTATTTTTTTCTTCTTCA
>DXJM01000363.1 GCA_019057355.1 Promethearchaeota archaeon
ATAGTTTTAAGTGATAACTAATATTAATACTTTAAAGAGAATCTGATATGTCATCTTAAAACTATATTATCAATAAAATAAATTGAGTTTAGAATATGAATGTAAGGGAAGAATTAATAAAGTACTTAACAACTATTTTAAGAGCCTCGGAAGGCACATTATTAGTTGTTTTATGTGATTTAAATGGACTTTCTATAGCCACGATCGGGAGAAAAAGTGAAATTGAGTTAAATCCGAATCACATAACTAGCTTAGCATCTGCTGCTTTTTCTGCAAGTCAAGAAAATTGGGAAGATCTAAACATAAAAGATCAAATAATCTCTTTCTCGTTTTACGAAATAGTTTGCCTGATAACTATAAAGATTAATGAAACCCTTCTCACAATTGTACACGACTACCATAGAGATTGGCCTTTAGATGTTGATAATATAGCAAGTTCAATGTATTATTTAAAGCAGAAATTAGGAGAATTTTTTGGAACGTCTCCAGAAACATCAGAGGTTATTGAAGATTTTTCAAATAAAGTTCGAAGTGCGATATATCTTTTTGGAATGGGAACTGAAATTCCATTTATTTCTTATGCTCCAGTTAATTATGATAGATCAAATTTTTTATCAGCTATAAGCCATATTTTAGACGCTATTCAAAACCAAATATTTATCATGTATAGTTTAGTGGGGCCTTCTGGCTTGACTTATGATGCAAGAAATATTAGTGGGGAAAAATTGCCAATTTCAGTGGGGGCATTTTCAGCAAATGCAAATATGGCATTTCAAAAAATGATTGAGGAATCGAAAGAAAGTTCTTTAGGGGATTTATTATGTTACACGGCGATATCTGGGAAAAACGTGGAAAATTTTCATGGCATTATCGCTTGCCCTTCAGGTTTTTTAAAATTTTCAGATATGACCGAATCATCTAATTCAGAAGATATTACCTTCTTAGGCTTTTTTCCTTTGGCATATGGAGTAATCCCCGTCATTGGTGAATCTAGAAACATCATACATTCAATTGCAGAAGTTATTGGTAATAAAGATAAAACTGAAAAACTCATAAATGCCATCAACGCGCTTAGTAAAAATAAATATGAATAAATAGTTTTTATTATGTTAAGAGAATAAATTAGGTAAATTAAAAATCCTTCAACTCTATTAGATAATAAAACGATTTGGATAATGGAATTATCTTCCCAAGTGGATTTTAAAAAAAGACTTGTATGAATAATGAACACTATAAATGATTCAACACCAAGACTCTATTGCATACGTTTTAAGGATAAAGAATTTGGTTGTGCCACCAATAAGTGTACTGCCGTAAAATTAGAAAGGCTAGGGCTATTAAAAATCTTTCCTAAAATGAATCAGAAATTAAAACAAGCTCTTGTATTAAATCCTTATTCAATAGAAGAAATCAGCATTAAGGATAGGGAACTTATAGATAAATATGGATTAGTAGTAATTGATTGTTCCTGGAAAAAAATTATAAATTTTAACAAATTTAGCTTTCAAAACGAGCGCAAATTACCCCCACTAATTGCTGCTAATCCCATTAATTATGGTAAATGGGAAAAATTGAGTTCTGTAGAAGCCCTAGCAGCAGCATTATATTTAATAAACTATCAAAAATCTGCCAAACTATTACTATCCAAATTTTCTTGGGGAGAGCAATTTTTTGACATAAATAAGTTAAATTAAAATTTGAAAAAAAAGTTAATAATCCATTCCTCCTTCACCACCCTTTGCCAAACTTGAAGCTGCAATTACATCATCTATCTTTAAAATCATTGAGGACACTTCTGTTGCAGATTGGACGGCTTGAGTTAAAACAGATAAAGGTTCAAGAACACCTAAATTGATCATATCTTCTGATTTTCCAGTATCTATATTAATTCCATTGCTTCTTCCATCATCAGAATCATGTTTTGATCTCAATTCAACAATTAAATCCACAGGATTATATCCTGCATTCTCTGCTAATGTTTTTGGAATTATTTCTAGGGCATTTGCATAAATTTCAATTGCTAACTGCTCCCTTCCACCTATTGTTCTTGCGAATGTTTTTAATCGTTTTGCTAGTTCAATTTCAGCAGCCCCTCCACCTGGGAGTATGTAGGGGACCTCTATTGCAGCTTTAACGACTGATAAAGCATCATGCAACATTCTTTCTGCTTCATCAACCACATGTTCTATTCCTGCACGTATTAAAATGCTAACTGCTTTAGGATCGGCACATTCAGAGATAAATACCATTCGATCATCGCCTATTTTTTTTTCTTCAACTTTTCCCGCCTTTCCAAGGTCTTGGGCACTAATTTCAAAAATGTTGTTAACCATCCTGGCTTTTGTTGCTCTTGCAATTTTTTCCATATCAGACTTCTTTACTCTACGAATGGTCATAATATTTTCTGCGGCTAAGAAATTTTGTGCTTTATCATCAACCCCTTTTTGACAAAATACAACAGTTGCGCCAACTTCTTTTAATTTAGCTACGCGATTCTTTAACATTTTAGCTTCTTCATCAAGAAATTTATTAATTTGGTCAGGTGTTTTAATTCGAATCTCCGCATCAAATTCTGTCTTTTCAACTTCTAAAGCGGAGTCAATTAAAGCAATTTTAGCATTTTTAAGCAATTTTGGCATCATTGAATGAACCACTTCCTTATCTACAATAATTCCATCAATGATAGCAGTATCCAAAAGGCTCTTGCCTTCTTTTTTGATAATTTGGATTTGATCAAGATCAATAACGATATGATCTCCCCTCTCTTCTTTAATTTGAGATATGGCTTTCACGGCTAAATTTGCAAAATGATTTTTGACACCAGCAATCAGTTTACTGTTCATTGACGTTTCCGCTACTTTTATCAATGTATTTTTATCATTAATATCGATATTGGTTGCAAGTTCGTGTAAAATATCTTTACTTTTAATTAACGCCTTTCGGTATCCTCTAAAAATTATAGAGGGATGTACTGATTGTTCCATTAATTCATTTGCTAAGTTTAGTAATTCTCCAGCAATTATAACGCTAGAAGTTGTTCCATCTCCGACCTTATCGTCTTGGGTTTTAGCAATCTCAACAATCATCTTTGCTGCGGGATGTTCAACATCTATCGTATCTAATATTGTTGCACCATCATTGGTTATGGTTACATCACCTAGACCATCTACAAGCATTTTATCCATCCCTTTTGGGCCAAGGGTAGTCCTAACCGCTTCAGCAACGGCTATAGCTGCAGCAATATTATTTTTTTGGGCGTCCTTTCCTTGTTTTCTTTCAGTACCTTCTTTTAAGATAAGAATAGGGACTCCAGACAATTGTGACATTTTATATTCACTTTTAATGTTTTTTAATATTTTTTATTTTATTATATATATAATGATCTCTAAGTCATAAAATTAAAAAAGTTTACGAAAAATAATTAGTAGGATTCTTCGTTTAAAATTTGAATATTTCCTAACTCTATTTTTATTTATTCAATTATTTTTTGAATCAAGACTTCCCTTTTCTGATCAACTTTTTTAAGATGATCCATTTTTTTTAAGAACCATTTAAATCCCCCTTCTCTCTC